>JAKAPB010000066.1 GCA_021823045.1 Actinomycetes bacterium
TGTTCATCTCGCCGACTTGGCGAACCCTCGACATTGGGAGCGGACACGGACTGTTTGCCCTCGAATTAGCTGGACAGCTTCCGATCAAAATAAAAGGTGTCGACATTGATGAAGGGTATGTTGCATCGGCTAATGAGCTAAAAGCGAGACTGGAACGAGTGGGTTTCTTTCCGCCGGGTGCAGAGGTCACTTTTGAGGTGGGAGACGTCAATGAGTTGAAATTTTTAGACTCTAGCTTTGACTTCGTCATAATGCGAGAGATATTCCAGTACCTTCCAGAGCCGAATAAGGCGGTAGGAGAGCTATTTAGAGTGTGTTCAAAGGGGGCATATCTATTCGCAGAGGATATCGACGACGGCCTGTACATCACCTGGCCTCCACCACATCGGTCGATGCAGAAGCTCTACGACGCTATTGGAGATCTGCAGAGATCTTTCGACGGCGACAGGAACTCTGGACGGAAGATGAGTTCCTACATGCGCAAGGCGGGCTTTTCGATTAATTCTGCCTCTTTGATTTCCGAAGCTCACCATCTTGATTCCAATCAAGTCAACTACGAGCGCGGTTCAATAATTATGCAGCTGAAAGCTGCAAAGTCACGGCTTGTAGAGGTTGGCGCGATTACCGAGGCCGAGTTCGATTTGGCGCTAGACGACTATCAGCGGGCCGACTTGGGAGAGCAGTTTCGAATGGCGGCTAGGGTTCTGGTCGTCGCCCAGAAGCGATAGCCCTTCGAGCCCTAGCCGTTTGGCTAGACGACAAAGTACTTTGCCATTGGGTGGTGGCAGATTATTGCGGTAGTTGTCTGCTCAGGGTGGAGCTGGAAACCTTCGCTAACCGTGACTCCGATCCTATCAGCCCCTAGCAAGTCGGCTACTTTAGAGTTATCTTCCAGATCCGGACAGGCTGGGTATCCCCATGAATAGCGCCCACCACGGTATTTTTGTCTAAATAGTCCGGTCAATGTGGGTCCGTCTTCTTCGACGAATCCGAGCTCGGTTCTAATCCGTTTATGCCACAGTTCAGCAAGCGCCTCGGTCATCTCAACTCCAAGACCATGTAAGAAAAGGTAGTCCTGGTATTTGTTGGAGCTGAATAGTTCGGCGGTAATCTCGGAAACCCTGTTCCCCATCGAGACCACGTGGAAGGCGGCGTAGTCTACCTCATTTGAGGATAACGGTCTAAAGAAGTCCGATATCGACAAGTAGGGCTCTACCTTCTGCCTAGGAAAGTTAAAACGAGTCAGCTCCTCAGACCGATCTTTGTCTCCATAGATGATTAGCTCATTTCCAAGCGAATTTACCGGGAAGTATCCGTAGGCGACTTGCGGAATAAGTGCTTGCAAGGCTACGGCCTTTTGCAGCTCAGTCCGAAGAGTCCTTCTGATTCTCGCCTTGAACTCCTGGTCCGATTCGCTTTTTTCTGGCCTGAATCCCCATTGGTTCCTGAATAGCGCGGTCTCGTTTAAGAAGCTGGCGATCTCTTCGAGAGCGATACCTTTTACGATCTCGGTGCCAATAAAGGGCGGAACAAAGATTGGGTTGTCAAAGGGGACCGATGCAGATCTAGAAACCGAGGAGGCAACATCTATCTCTGACATCTGCGTCGACCTCTTTGGTGGAAGCTTTCGCTCGGAGAGTTTCCGACCGAATTCGTCGTCGACTATCGAACCGGACTTTATTCCGTTCAGTCGGTCCATCACTCGAAGTCCCTCGAAGGCATCCTTGCCGTAGAAGAGCCGACCTTTGTAGACGGCCCGTAGGTCCTTTTCAACGAATGTTCGGGTGAGGGCGGCCCCTCCAAGGATAACGGGCAAATGAGATAGCCCGAGGAAGTTCAGCTCCTCTATATTCTCCTTCATGACCAGGGTAGACTTGACAAGCAGCCCGCTCATACCGATAGCGTCGGCTCCTACCTCCTTCGCCTTTGCTACCATCTCTGACAGTGGGACCTTGATCCCGAGATTGTAGACCACATAGCCATTATTGGTGAGAATGATATCGACGAGGTTTTTCCCTATGTCGTGAACGTCACCCTTGACCGTGGCTAACACGATGGTGCCCTTATTGCCCTGGTCGACCTTTTCCATGTAAGGCTCTAGAAAGGAGACCGCTGCCTTCATGGTCTCGGCTGAAGAAAGCACGAATGGTAGCTGCATTTTTCCGGAACCGAACAGCTCGCCTACTTCGGCCATTGCGTCTAGCAGGACCCCATTGATAATCTCAAGCGGGCTTATAGGCTCTTGCAGTGCGAGAGCGAGGTCCGACTCGAGGCCTACCCGGTTTCCGTCGACTATTCTCCGATAAAGGCGCTCTCTGATCGGCAGCGTAGAGAGGTCAATTTTGATCTTAGAACGAGACTCCGCACCTTCAAAAAGTTCTATCAGCCGAGAGAGGGGATCGTAACCCTCTCTTCTTCGGTTGTAGATCAGGTCCAGAGCCACCTCTATCTGCTCGTCCGGGATAGATGAGAGCGGGACGATCTTGGAGGGATGCACGATCGCCGCGTCGAGACCTGCTCCGACGCATTCCTGCAAAAAGACCGAATTGAGAACCTCCCTCGCTGCTGTGTTGAGCCCGAAGGAGATGTTGGATAAGCCCACAACGGTAAAGACGCCGGGGAGATTCTCCTTGATCAGCCTTATACCCTCTATGGTCTCTTTGCCATCGAAGCGCGACTCCTCCATTCCGGTAGAAATTGGGAGCACTAGCGGGTCAAAGAGGAGGTCCTGGGGTCGAAGTCCGTAGCGCTTTGTAGCAATGTCATAGATTGCCCTTGCCGCATCCAGTTTCCACTGGGCGGTTCTCGCCTGTCCGGTCTCGTCGATGCAGGTGCACACCACTGCGCTACCGTATTCTTTAGCTAACTTTAGGAATTTGTCCAAACGAGTGTTGGGTGCAGACCCTTCCTCCAGGTTTACAGAGTTGATGATCGGTCTCCCGCCAAGAAAGCTCAGCCCAGTCTCGATCACTTCCGCCTCGGTAGAGTCCAGCATGATCGGAATTGTCGACTGGACGGCAAGCTGCGAAGCTAGCAGTTCCATGTCTCTGACACCGTCGGCGCCGGTGTAGTCGACGCATAGATCGATCATGTGCGCGCCGTCCTTGGTCTGTTCCTTGGCCATGTCGACGCAGGTGTCTAGGTCACCCGCTAGCATCGCCTCCCTGAATCGCTTTGAACCGTTGGCGTTTGTTCTCTCGCCAATTGCTAAATAGGAAATATCTTGGGAGAGTGCCACCGGCGAATAGAGAGATGCTACCGATGGCTCAAGATCTACCCTTCTTTCTTTCACCTCCAGATTGGCACAGCTATCCACGATTGCCTTGATGTGATCTGGGGTTGTACCACAGCAGCCACCTACTATTTGGACGCCAAGGTCGGATACGAAACGACCCTGATAATCTGCTAATTCCTGCGGTCCAACGTCATAGTGCATCTTTGAATTCACTATGGATGGCAGGCCGGCGTTTGGCAGACAGGATATTGCGAAAGGACTGTTAGCGGCGAGGTGGCGCAGGTGTTCTCCCATCTCTTTGGGACCTGTGGCACAGTTGATCCCAATAGCGATCGGTTCGAAGGGCTCAAGGGCCACGAGGGCGGCTCCGATCTCTGTACCGGGGAGCATTCTTCCGGTAAGTTCGATCGTCACCTGAACCTGCAGTGGTATATCCCGCCCAGCCTTGGCCATTGCTGCTCTTGCGCCGGCGATCGCAGCTTTAGCGCTCAAAAGGTCGAATACGGTCTCGATTAGCAGAAGGTCTACGCCCCCATCGATCAGACCTTCGGCCTGCACTTGGTAGGCATCTTTGAGGTCCTTATATCTGATTTGTCCGAGAGAGGCGAGTTTGGTACCTGGTCCCATCGACCCAGCTACGAATCGCGGCTTGTCGGGTCGACAATAGCCCGAAGCCACTTCTTTGGCGATTTGGGCGGCCTTGAAGTTGAGCTCGTAGGCCCTTCCGGCAATTTTGTACTCCGCCAGCACGGTGGAGATGGAACCGAAGGTGTCGGTCTCTATGACATCCGCTCCGACGGCGAGGAACGATTCGTGAAGGTTCTGGATAACATCCGGGCGGGTTACTGCGAGGATCTCATTGCACCCCTCGAGGGCCTCTCCCCCGAAGTCATCGGCGGTCAGATCTAGAGTTTGAAGATTTGACCCCGTGGCACCGTCAAAGATTACTACCTGGCGGCTAGCGAGGAGTTCATTATAACTTTTCATCCATAACAAGCCTAGTGAAGGTCACCTCGGCCAAGACGGCTAAGTTTTTTCACTTGAGGATCTATACCAAAAAAGGTGACGATGGTTCGACCGGTCTTTTATACGGCGGACGCACCCTGAAGAACAGTTATGCAATAGAGCTAAACGGAGCTGTCGACGAAGCGCAGGCAGCGATAGGCTTAGCCAGGTCAGAGACTCCGGGGGAGATTTCCCAGATCTGCATCGGCATTGAGAAAGATCTCTGGCTTTTAATGGCCGAAGTTGCGACACTTCCTGAAAATCGACACAAACTTGCTAAATCAGGTTCGATGGTCAGTGCTGAAATGATCTCGGGCCTAGAGAAGCTTATCGATGCTTTCGAAGGTCGCTTTGAAATGCCCAAGGAGTTTGTCATACCCGGGCAGAATCGCACATCCGCCTTACTGGATGTTGCCAGGACCACCGTACGTAGGGCAGAGCGGTATTCCGTGGATTTTACCCAAGCCATTCCGGAGAGTCTCGTTGGCGCCTATCTAAATAGACTTTCTGACCTTCTGTGGATGCTCGCTAGGTTTGCAGAGGGAGATCATCTACTGAGTAAGAAGGTCAATTGAAAAGCCCTGTCCCTTTGGTCAGGGTATGCGAGGTCGCCTCGGGTATTATCCACCGCATTCCCTCACCTCCTTCCAACTAGCGCTTCGGTATCGCTAACCTGTTGATGGTGTCTGCGCTTTTCGAGGGCTAGACCCGAATGGCTTCCCGACACTACGATACTCAGGGCCTCGATGACCGTTGCGAGGACATTTTCGGGCAGTGCCGAGTCAATGAGACCATAGACAGCGTCTTCGACCGAGCGGATTTTAGGAACCAGACCATGCGCGGTAGCCGAGAGACTCAAGTTAACGGCCCGGGAGTCGGTCGAGGAAGCTGCACGTTCCACCAGGCCGGCGACTACCATCCGTTCGACGAGACGGCTCGGATGGCTGCTTTCGCACACCAGTAGCTCGCCGAGCTCTTTGACCGTTATTGGGCCGCTTTCTTCGAGGATCATGATCGCCTCAGCCCATGCTGGCGTGAGGCCTATCCCCTCTAACGCCGATGAAAGAAGCCGATTGCCTTCTCGCTGGGCGGCCAGAACTACATAGCGGAACTCCTCTGCTCGTCTCACAGCTTCTCCGCATCATCCCGAAGGCCCGTGATGCCAGCTCGATTGAGGAAGTCGATCACCGAGGCGGCGTACATTCTTGGATGGCTGAACCTGAACATGTGTCCAGTATTGGCAAGAACAACATGTTTGGCGCCCACTATGTTTTGACGCAACTCTAAAGTAGCGCCCACTCCGACCAAATGGTCATAGGATGGCGACAGGACCAGCGTCGGAACGTCTATGTTTCCCAAACGACTTCGGAGGTCGCCGTCCCTCACCGCTTTGATGCGACCTAGGTAGCTCGCCCAACTGGTGGAGTGAACGAATAACTGGTGACTGGCTTGCATCGGCCAACGGACCTCCGCACCGGCGCAGGTGTCATGTGGCGATCGAAGAAGCAGGGCATGGATCCTCAAGGTCAGTTGGCGATAAAGTGGTCCCGGCATCAGTGGGGCTAAGTAGGATCCGATCTTCGGTATTAAGCCAATAAGAGGGTCTCTGGCGAAACCGCCTGACAGCACAAGGCCGCATAGTTGGGGCGGTCGACGAACGGCCAAGGTAAGGGCAACCGCTGCGCCAAAACTGTCTCCCACCAGCACATAGCGCTCGAGATCTCGTACCTGTGCGGCGACGAAGTCTGCATAGTATTCAAGGTTATCCACCGCTTCCGGTAGGTCGAATGTTCGGACGGGCAGTGTAGAGAATGCTTCTTGCTGCTGGACACTCCAGGCTGCTCCGCTGAAGCAAGGGACCAATACCAAGGTTAGATCCCTTGCCGCTGACGAACTCATGTATGACGATTGCATATGATATAGCATATATGTTTTGTCATGTATTTGTTGCCCTCAAATGGGTGCCTTGGTATTCTTGGGTGGCAACAAAGCGGATAGGCATGATTCAGTCGGTAGTGGCAGCTAGTGGATAGCGATCTAGATTGTAAGCAAACAAATAGTTGCGGGAGTCCCATAGTGAAGTTTCTAGACCTGGTTGTTTCGGATTCGATTCCAAGTTCGATTCCGACCTTTGTTGCTTGCTACAAGTCTGATGAGGCAAAGGCACTCGCCTCGGGGATTTGGGGCTTCACCGGAGAGGGCGGCGAGATGGCCCCTGGGATCTACCAGGATAAAGAGGTCATACTGATCGGAGCTGGAGAAAGTGAGGAGTTCGATCTGGACGCGGCCAGGTATCTGGGTGCGAGTTTCGCTCGCAGGCTATCGCGAAGTGGCAATTCGGCTCTTGTTATCTCTCGGCTCGAGTCAGAATTGGAGGAAGTATCTGACGCTATTTTGGCCCTAGCTGAAGGTGTCCTGCTCGGAACCTACCGCTACGATGCACAGCGTAGTGAGGCTTCCCTTCAGAAGACCGTCAAAGCCTATGACTGTGCAACCCTGGTGGTACCTACCGACTGGGTCGATGCAGCTAACAATGCCGTGTCGATTGCACGAGTAACCGCCCGCGCTACGAGGCTCGCCAGAGACCTAATCAATGAGCCCGCTAAAACTATGACACCGATACGGTTTGCGGAGGTAGCTTCAGAGGTAGCACGGGCCTCGCATATGGAGATTCGAGTTTGGGATGAGAACGACGCGGAGAGGGAGAGGCTCGGTGGCCTCTTAGGGGTCGCTGCTGGATCGACACAGCCGCCGAGGATGATTCGTCTCAGCTATCGCCCCAATGGCGATTCCAAGGCAAAGCTGGCTCTCGTCGGCAAAGGGATCACCTTCGATTCGGGCGGGCTTAGTTTGAAGGCCGGTAACTCCATGATGACCATGAAGACTGACATGTCCGGCGCCGCCGCCGTTCTAGCTGCGATGAGCACGCTAGCTGAACTGGACTGTCCTTATGAAGTCAACGGCTATATGGCCCTGACCGAGAACCTCCCTTCGGGAACTGCGACGAAGCCTGGAGATGTGCTCGTCACCCGATCTGGTAAGACGATCGAGGTTCTAAACACCGATGCTGAAGGGAGGCTCGTCCTTTCTGACGCGCTGTCGCTAGCAGTCGAAGATGGAGCGGAAAAGATCGTAGATCTTGCAACACTGACTGGGGCGTGCGTAGTGGCTCTGGGTGGCGAGATCGCCGGAGTGATGGGCAATGATGATGATCTGATTGGGGAGTTGATTAGTGATGGTTCAGTGGAGGGAGAATCCTATTGGCGCCTTCCATTGCCTAAGTCCTATAAGAAGCATATCGAGTCTGAGATAGCAGATATGAGAAATATCGGCGAGGCAGGCGCAGCGGGAGCCATCTCCGCCGCACTTTTACTGCAGGAATTTGTTGGTGAGACCAAGTGGGCCCATCTCGATATCGCAGGACCTGCTAGGTCGGACAAGGATTCGGGAATCTTCGCTAAGGGTGGTACTGGATTCGGTACTAGGACGCTTATTCGTTGGCTCACCAAGCACTAATGCCGCTTTTCCAATAGGCCGTTTCGAGCTAGCTGAACGATAAGGATCACTCATACTTACTCCCTTTTCTTGTGGTTCCATTTGCGGTACCCGCCTCAACTAAGATCACTCTTCTAGATCCGCAAAGGTCTTATATGGCTCCTGCCCTGGTTCCGGATGATCTAGTCCAGAGTCGAGTTCGTTACCGCTTGTGGCAGGAACTTGCAAGCTACTTAAGCTGAACTT
>JAKAPB010000067.1 GCA_021823045.1 Actinomycetes bacterium
AGCAGTGCGTCAGCGTCGGAAGTCTCTGACTAGATCGGATACCGGCGGATCAGCCACAAGTGAATACTAACTCCCTCTTCGCTCAGTTCCGGGACTATTCGGAAGGCGATCGGCTATCTACTGCTTGTCCTATGAAAAGCTGCGTCCAGAAGAATGGGCTTGGATTCGTGTTCCTTGTGCCTTCGGCGGCTGCGACTAAACCGGTTCCCTGATTTCCCGTAGGTGGAGCGGCATTCAAGTAGGTATAATCCGTAGTAGCGCCTGTAGCTAGTAGCACGGGACGCAGGAGGTTAGAAATGTCAGCTCAGACGGAAGTTTCGGCCAAAAAAGTTACCGTTCCTCAAATTAGGGGGCACAAGGTGGGTGCTTCCGGGAAACTCCCCCTCACCATGGTTACCGCCTACGACGCACCAAGCGCACGGATTGTAGATCGAGCCGGGGCGGAAATGATCCTGATCGGCGATTCTTTAGCCATGGTCGTACTGGGCTACAAAGATACTCTCTCCGTGACCGTCGAAGACATCGCCTATCACACGCAGGCCGTTAGGCGAGCTGACCCGCTGGCATTGGTCATCGCGGATCTTCCCTGGATGTCGTATCACGTCTCAACGGCTGAGACGGTACAAAATGGGGCGAAGCTGATACGAGCCGGAGCCGAAGCTGTCAAGCTCGAGGGCGGAGCCAAGAGAGTCCCGATGATCGAGGCTCTTGTCGACTCAGAGATACCAGTTCAGGGCCACATTGGACTCACCCCCCAGTCGATACGTGTAATGGGAGGCTTCTTGGTGCAAGGTAAGACCGAGGCCGCAGCGGAAATCTTGTTGAGCGACGCCAGCAAACTGCAAGATGCCGGGTGTTTCTCAATTGTCTTAGAGGGTGTTCCCGCTATCGTAGCGAGACTGGTTACCGAAGCATTAAATATCCCGACTATTGGTATTGGAGCTGGCCCAAACACCGACGGCCAAGTGCTGGTGTTCCATGATCTGTTGGGCTACGGGTTTTCAAGGGTTCCAAAGTTTGTCCGGAAATACGCGGAAATAGGCGAAATTGCAGTTCAAGGGGTCGCCAGCTTTGTTTCAGACGTCAGGGGAGGCGCTTTCCCGTCTGAGGCAGAGGGATACCAGGACACCACGGGAGAGCTGGCTAGGTGGTCAGAGCGCAAACTGGACAATGTAACGGCCCATCCGTATCTTGTCGGATAGCTTCCTTCGGCAGGAATTAAAATTTGAGCCGCTACTTTGCACTCCGAAGCGGCGGCTTGTCCGCACCACGAGCATTAGTCTTTAATGCTCGTGCGCCAAGTTTCTTTGGCCATGTCGCTCGGAGCAACTGCGCTGGGCCCCTATATGTGTCCTGCTCAAAATTTGAGCCCCACGTTTCGTGGGTCCACAGGAGGTTATCTTTATAGTGCGGATATACGAAGTCGTGACCATCATCGACTCGGCCCTAGAGGACGACCAAATTCGGTCGATCATTGATCGGGTGGTCGAAATAACTAAGTCTGGCGGTGGCTTGCTGAGGCACGTCGACCGCTGGGGCAGGCGGCGTTTTGCCTATGAGCTTGCTGATCGCTGGGAGGGTTACTACGCCCTTATCGAAATTGAAGCTACCCCGGAGATCGTGGCCGAGCTCAATCGCACCATGGCTATTTCGGACGGAGTCCTACGTCACAAGATTCTAAAGGTCTCAGACAAAGCAATCGCCGCTAGGGTCCCACGCCCAGCACGCGCGGCCCAAGTGCAAAATAGCTGAGTCACTTCCTAGAAGTGCTAGAAAAGGAGTGGTAGGGGACCATGTCAAGCGGTAATTCAGTAACCCTCGTTGGAAATGTAATTCGAGATCCCGAGCTAAGGTTTACTCCTTCTGGCTTAGCTTCCTGCAACTTCTCCATTGCGGTGAACCGGAGAAAGCTAAACCAGCAAACCCAGGAGTGGGACGAGTCGACCTCTTTCTTCGACGTCACTTGTTGGAGAGAGATGGCAGAGAATGTCAGCGAGAGCCTCCACAAGGGGTCAAGAGTGATCGTAACAGGGAGGCTTGAGCAGCGCACCTGGGAGACCCCGGATGGCGACAAGCGCTCTAAGGTCCAAATAGTGGCGGACGAGGTCGGGCCATCGCTCAGATGGGCGAGTGCACAAGTTTCCAAGAATGAAAGAAGAAGTGGTCAATCAGACCACTCGGTGGCAGCACCGACCGGCGGTTTCGGTACCCCCGATCCGTCGGCGGGAGTATATCCAGATGATGAGGAGCCATTCTAAAGGTGGGCAAGAACACAACTAAGACCCCAAAAAGGGTCCAAAAAGAGAATACGAAGAAGATCAAGAGGAAGGTCTGCACCTTCTGTGCAAGATCCGTGATCTATATCGACTTCAAGGACACCGACATGCTCCGCAAGTACATGTCCGAGAGGGGCAAGATCCGGGCACGCAGGGTCAGCGGGAACTGCACCCAGCACCAAAGTGCAATTGCAATCGCGATCAAGACGGCTAGAGAGCTAGCGCTTCTTCCATATACGCAAAGGACCGTGACCGAGAGGACTTCGAGGTCTAGTAGGCCTCAAGCGGCCGCAAAGGCCGAAGATGGCCTCTACTCCGATGACTTTGTAGCAGACGTGGAAGACGACGAGCTGGAAATCGACGAGCTAGAACTAGACGAGAAGGAGTAAACGACCATGAGAGTAGTTCTCCGCTCCGACATAGTTGGCGTCGGCAAGAAGGGCGACATCTTAAACATCGCCGATGGGTATGGCAGAAACTATCTTCTGCCAAAAGGACTGGCGATACCAGCCACTCCCGGAATTCAGGCTCAGGCTGATCAGATGAGGCGATCTAGAGATACAAAGGATCTTCGCGACCGGAAGGCTGCAGAGGAGGTAGCGCAGGCTCTGGTCTCGAAGATTCTTACGATCAAGGCTCATGCGGGCAAAGAAGGCAAGCTCTATGGGTCTGTCACGTCGCACGATATTGCAGAAGCGGTATTAGCGCAGACCGGAATAGATCTAGACCGCAGGAAGATCTCTATCGACGATCCTATTCGCTCGCTCGGGAGCCACGAAGTACCGGTCAAGCTCCATCATGACGTTGAGTTTCGAATCAACGTCGAGGTGGTTGCCGAGTAACGGATCCTTCTTTTGTCTTCTGTTGGCAAAAGGACGAATCTGTTTAGTTATTGATCGTCGGCAAGTGCCGACTTCGATAGTAGTTTGTGAAACAGACCCCAGATAAGTGGGGTCTGTTTCATCTATTGCTCGGGGGAGTTCGATGGCAAGGGTGAATGGGGATTCAGATAGCCGACGGCTGAGTACGATAATGACTCGGGCGATTCCTCACAGCGTAGAAGCCGAGGAGTCCCTCATCGGTGCGATGCTCTTGTCCAGGGATGCGGTTTCTGAATCGCTCGAAGAGGTCAACACCGAAGATTTCTACTCGGGGTCGCTACAGAACGCCTTTAAGGCAATGGCCGCCCTCTACCTGCGCGGGGACCCGATAGATCCGGTTACCGTAGCCGAAGAGATGAAAAAAGCGGGGAGTTTAGACCTAGTGGGTGGTTTGGCTGGACTCGTCGAACTCCAGGCCTCGACTCCATCGATCACAAATGCGACTCAATACGCCGAGATAGTCCGGCAGTACTCCTTACTCCGTCGATTGATCAAAGTTGCTGGAGAGATCGCCGAAATGGCCTATTCACTCCCAGAGGATATCTACGCGGTAATAGACGCTGCTGAATCTAAGATCTTCGAACTCGCTGAACGGCCAGACGCCGATGGAATAGTTCCTATACGTGATTCACTTTCGCAAACTCTCGATCAGCTCGAAGCACTGTATGAGAATGATCGGCCGATCAACGGAACCCCTACAGGTTTTGCCGATCTCGATGACATCATCTACGGCCTTTATCCGTCAAACCTGCTGATAGTGGGAGCGAGACCAGGTATGGGCAAGACCTCCTTCGCCCTGAGCCTCGCTGCTAACGCGGCGAGAACCGCAAAGGAACCGGTTCTGCTTTTTAGCCTGGAGATGAGCCACATCGAGCTCACACAGAGGCTAGTTTCCGCCGAGTCGCGGGTAGATTCGTCGAGAATCAGGAGCGGCAAGCTCACCGACGCCGATTGGCAAAAGATTTCTCATGCTATCGGCAGGCTTTCCGAAACCAAGATCTATATCGACGACAACCCGGACTTGACGATACTAGACATTCGGTCCAGGGCTCGGCGTCTGAAGGCTAGGGAGGGCCTCTCGCTCGTCGTCATAGACTACCTTCAGTTGATGTCGGGTCGGCGAGGTGCAGAATCTCGCCAGGTGGAGGTTTCCGAAATATCTAGGGGTCTAAAGATACTTGCCCGCCAACTAGATGTTCCGGTGGTGGCTTTGTCCCAGCTTTCCCGGAACCTAGAAGCCCGGCATGATCGGCGCCCTCAGCTAGCGGACTTGCGAGAGTCAGGTTGTGTAACCGCGGATACTTCGATCACCCTCTCTGACAATTCAACACTAACCATTACCGAGTTGTTGGATTCGGGATGGGAGGGTCGCAAGGTCCTCGCATTCGACGGTCGAGGGGTGGTCCCCTCCGAGTTAATAAATGTTTTTGAAACTGGGGTGAGGGAGACCTTTACCCTGACCACCAAGAGCGGCTTGGCAATCAGGGCCACCGCAAACCACCCCTTTTATACGGGCCATGGGTGGCAGCGACTGGACCAGCTGGAAAGTGGCGCCGAACTGGCAGTACTCGTCGATGACAGAATTGTCTGGGATCAGATGGTCGAGATTACCTCGGCTGGAGAAGAGGCCTGTTACGACTTAACCGTGAGGGACACCCACTGCTTCTTTGGCAATTCGATGTTGGTTCATAACTCTCTCGAGCAGGATGCTGACATAGTAATGTTCATCTATAGGGACGAGGTTTATGCGCCAGATTCGGTCGACCGAGGAACCGCCGAGGTTATAGTGGCAAAGCACAGAAACGGACCGACCGGAGTGGCACGCTTGGCATTTCTTAGCCACTGCACTCTATTCACTTCCTTGGCGAAAATAGACGGCCGTTAAGATGTATCCTTTTCAATTTCGGTTGCCGGTCCCCGACAAAATGCGGGGTCTAAGAGACTGCAACTCGATAGAAAGATAGCGAATTCTTGTGGAAGATAAGGTCGGCTTCTTCCTGGAAGGTGTCCTGTATCAAATGGAGATCGTCGACCGAGAATCTCCTCTTCGCTCTAGTCGATGGTAGGTCAGTACCAGCCATCAGCGCATTCGGGTCGACTGAATGGATCTTCTTCATAGTCCGAACGACGTCCAAGTCGACCCTTCCGAAGCCGGTCGCCTTCACCTTTGCACCCGCTGCAACTAGCTCAAGTACGCTATCCAGGGCTTCTTCAGCCATCCCTAAATGGTCGATAGACACTTTAGGGAGCCTCATGATCAAGGGCTTCAGAGAGCGAAGGTCTTTTGGGTCTACATAAAGTTCACTATGCCAACCATAGAGGTCCCATACTCGGTTAGCAATCTCCTCCAGTTGTGATATCGACTCGCTACCGGTTCGAAATAGGTTGAACCGGACCGCTCGAACCCCTCGCTCATTGAGAAATAGTAGCTCTTGCTCGTCGATGCCAGGAGAAACTTGGGCGACACCTACGAAATTCGTTCCGAGTTTCGCAATGGCATCAACGAGGTAGGTTTGGTCGAAGCCCTGAAATGATCCGGCGACTACCACCCCTCCCAAGACTTCAGCTGAAGCGGTGCTTTCAAGATAGTCCTCCACTCCGAAAAAATCAGGCATGTAACCTTGGTTTTGTATGAGGGGGTACCGGGGGTCGATTATGTGCATATGCGAGTCAAATATTTTGATCCTAGGTTGCATTCTGCTCGTGTCCACAGAGTGAAAGAGTAGTCATTCTGATCCGCTCCCGTTTCGCTGAGATGCGCAAGCGGAACAGATTCGACGCTTCACCTTCCGTAATAGTCGGCTAGTTGTTCCCTGAGGATATGTTTCTGCACCTTGCCTGTCGAAGTCCTTGGCATCTCGTCTAGGAAGATCACCGCCTTGGGAGTCTTGAAGCCGGAGAGCTGTTCTTTCAACGCCGCCAAAAGTCCATCTTCCGTCAGGTCGGCTCCCGGTCTTTTCGTCACAATCGCAGTGATTGCCTCACCCCAATGCGAGTGTGGAAGGCCGACGACTACCACCTCTTGCACTCCATCGACGGCGTCATAAATCGCCTTCTCAACCTCGATCGAAGCGACATTCTCACCGCCGGTCTTAATCACATCCTTCTTGCGGTCTTCGAACCACAAGAAGCCGTCATGGTCGAAGTGTCCAATGTCCCCCGAATGAAACCAGCCGAAGGCGAATACCTCCCTCGTCGCCTCCTCGTTGCGAGCATATCCTTCCAACGCATGCGGACTCCGATACACGATCTCACCGCTCATACCCCAAGGTAATATTCGTCCATTATCGTCCATTATTTCGACTTGAGTGTTCACAGCAGCTTGTCCGACTGAACCCGCGTATTCAAGCTGGAATTCGGGCTTAAATACGGTGGTTACCGGGGCCATTTCAGTCTGGCCAAAGGCTAAAGCGAAGCCGCAACCAAATACCTCGATAGCCCTTTTCAGGTCACCGTCGGGCATGGGAGCCATGGCGTATGTGGCGAGCTCAAGGGTGGAAAAGTCCCTCTTTTCAATGTCGTCGCGTGCAAGTAGAACTCGATACATCATGGGAAGGCAGAAAATGTGAGTGGCACCCTCTTTCTCGATGGTATCTAAGAGAATGTCCGGGGAGAAGCCCCTGAGAAGGATGATGCTTGCGCCCAGAATCAAAAGTGGAGTTACGATCCCATTGAGCTGCGCCGTGTGGAAAAGCGGCATTAGGGCCACGCTTTTATCGCTGGCTTTTAGACCCATCTCTACGTCCACAGTCATCGATTCAAGGTAGACCGAAAGGTGGCTGGAAGCGACACACTTTGGGACTGATGTGGTCACGCTAGTGTAGAGGTAGCTAACCGGATCCCTGTCGTCAACGAAAAATTCGGGCTCTACCGAAGCCGATAGCGAAGAGAAGTCCTCAAGACTGACCCAGGTTCGTAAGTCAGACCCCGGGTCGAATTGGTCGACCAGACCCCTAGCTACCACGGCGAGTGAAATCTGATCGGAGTCGTCTAACGATTCCCGCAACAGGGGAACCAGGTGCGATTCGACGACCACGGCTTTGGCTTGGGAATGTCTAAGTACGTAGGAAATCTCCCGCGACTTCCACCCAAGGTTTACCGGCACGCAGATCACGCCCAGTTTTGCACAAGCGTAATAAGTGATCAGAAACTCTGCACAGTTACCGGCCATGAGTGCCAAGGAGTCCCCCCTGGACAACCCGTATGCGCTAAAGGACCAGGCAAGTTGATTAACTTCTGAGTTCATTTCCCTATAGCTGTAACGCTTCTCGCCGTCGATGACTGCAATCTTTTCTGGCATACGAGAGGCGGATCTCGTCAGCGTATCCCCGATGTTCACGCGTCTAACCAAGTTTCGAAAGAGCTCATACTGGTCGTTCGAATCCATCACTAACCCCCCATAAATTTCACGCCGGTTGGAGTTTCGCCGACAGCTCACCCGCCTTGCGATCTTTTCTGTACAGCGTCAGCTTTTAAGCAAATCTATCTCACAAGACACGAAACCGCCATGACTTTGCCTTGCGATTAGAGAAATAACCAATCAGTTCTGCTCTTAAAAACCTAAGCACAATTGCTCATGGTCTTTGACCTTATCCGCACACGGTTGATAAGAGATTGTGGTCTGTTGCAACTCGTGCCCCTTGACGCTCAGTTGCGCCGGAGAACGCGCTAGCAAGATACGCCGAACCTCCTTGTAGGGAGTGTGGAGGGTGATCCCTTGATCGAAGTATCTATGTAGCAGGTTCCTTGCAGCGTTGAAGTCAGCCCGAAAAACATCCCCGTTTGCACGGTAAAACTTATCTCTCACGCGTCGAC
>JAKAPB010000068.1 GCA_021823045.1 Actinomycetes bacterium
GATCTAGCGAGCCTCCAGATAGGTACTCGAGCACCAGGTATGGAGTGCCGTTCGACTCACCCCAGTCAAAAACCCTCATGACCGAGGGATGATTAAGCGCAGCGGCGGAGGTCGCCTCTGCCCGAAATCGCTTGGTGAAAACTGGATCGCCAGCCAGATTAGCGTGAAGTAGTTTGATCGCGACCTTTCGGCCCAAGGACTTGTCCTGGGCAAGGTAAACGTCACCAGAAGCGCCCTTGCCTATCAGGGCCACAAGGAGGTATCGCCCTCCGAGCACCATTCCGATACTTTCACCTGAACCGGCGACCACAACCCTCACTTCTGCTAAAACACAAACTTGAAGTTACAAAAAATCTAGCCAACTTTAATGAAAAAAGCCTCTTATTTAGTGGCTAAAACAAGAGTAACACCCATTAGCTAAGACAGTTGACACTCAGTTAGCCAACAACGCTTTGAGATCTTCCTCGGTCAAAATCACGACACCAAGTTTTTGCGCCTTGGTTACTTTGGACGCCCCGGGAGCAAACCCAGCAATCAGTGCAGTCGTTGTAGAAGATACCGAAGATGTGACTTTAGCGCCATGTTCCTTGAGTTGGGACTCAACCTCCTCACGAGTCATGTCCGAAATAGTTCCCGTAACGACATAGCTTCGCCCGGCCAATGCAGTTGTGCCAACGGCTGCGGAAACGGATCGTCCAACCCCAGCGGCTATCAGCCGCTCGATCTGCGTCCTGCCCCAATTGCTCTGGACGTACTGCACGAAGGACCCAGCAATCGCCTCCCCAACCCCATCTATCTGAGACAACTCGGCGACATTAGCACAGAGGGCCGCTCCAAGGGTCCCATAGCGATCGGCGATCAAACCAGCCGCACTCTCACCAATGTGCTTAATCGAAAGACCCAGTATTACCTTCGAAATTGGCCGCTCTTTTGATGCACTTATCTGAGCAATCAAGGAATCCGCAGTCTTCTCTTTGGTATTTGGCAATTTGAGAAGTTCTTCTCGATCCAGCGAGTAGAGGTCGGCCGGCGTCGAGATCAGGCCAGCCTTTATCAGTTGCGCCACCCTCTTCTCACCTAAGCCCTCGATGCGCATACATCCTCTAGCGGCAAAATGGACAATTCTTTGGAGGACTTGGGCCGGACAGTCAAAGTTTGGGCAATAGGTGTCCGATTCGCCTTCGGGTCTGATGAAAGGGGTGCCGCACTCTGGGCAGAGCTTAGGAAAGCTCCATGGCGACGAGTCCGGCCCACGCTCGGCTGGCACTGCCCCGATGACTTCGGGTATGACGTCACCGGCTTTTCTTACAACAACGACATCTCCAGGTCTCACGTCTTTGATCGCAACTTGATCTTGATTATGCAGGGTCGCCATCTGGACCATAGAGCCGCCGACGGACACCGGCTCGAGCACTGCATAGGGAGTGGCCTTACCCGACTTGCCGATCGAAACGAGGATGTCAAGGAGCTTGGTAGTCCTCTCTTGCGGGGGAAACTTGTATGCAATCGCCCAGCGCGGCGCCCTCGCTGTCGAGCCGATCTTTTCCCTTAGTGAAAGATCGTCCAGCTTAATCACCGCACCATCGATGTCGTAGTCGAGATCGTGTCGATGCTCTTCGTAGTAGCAGACCAGTTCTTCGATTTCTCTTTGAGAGTCAACACACTGGGCGACCTCATTTACCGGAAAGCCCATCTGCTTTAGGTATTCCAGGGTCTGATGATGCGTCTCGAAGTTAGGGCCACCAATGCACTCTCCCAGCTGGTAGCACCAAAATGATAGTCCTCTAGTAGCGGTGACCTTCGGGTCCTTTTGGCGCAAAGAGCCCGCAGCTGCGTTTCTTGGGTTGGCAAATCGACCTTGGCCCTGCTCCTGTCGGCTCTTATTGAGGGCATCAAAGACCGAAATAGGCATATAAAGCTCACCCCTGACCTCAAGGACCTCTGGCACCGCTCCGTCGCCGCTACGCTCTTTGAGCACCTTTGGTATCGCTTTCACCGTCATGACATTCATAGTGACGTCCTCGCCCACCAAGCCATCACCACGGGTCGCTGCTCGCTCTAAGATGCCATTTCTGTAAAGAAGTGAAACCGCCAATCCATCAATCTTCAGCTCGAAAAAAAGCGGCGGCGATCCGCCGCTACCTGCGGCTTGGAGTGACCTGTCGAGACGACCGATCCACCGAAACAGCTCGTCTTGGTCAAATACATTATCCAAGCTCATCATCGGAGCAAGATGCGTCACCGATGAGAACAGGGGCGAAATTCCCCCACCCACCCTGTGTGATGGTGAATCTGGATCATCCAACTCAGGAAAACTCGCCTCGATCGCCCTCAACTCGGCCATTGCGCTATCGAAATCGGCGTCAGTCAACTCCGGGGAGTCCATCATGTAATATGCGAAGTTGGCTCGCTGGATTGCGAGCCTAAGTTCAAGTACCCTCGCTTTGGGGTCTATCTCCCTAACTTCGCTATCTCCACCTTCCTTTTCGACCTCGCCGTCTCTGAAACTCATCTTGCCACCACAGCAGAGCCGACGACAAGATCGCCACGATAGAAGGCGACGCTTTGGCCCGGCGCGACCCTTCGAATCGGCTCGTCGAGCCATAGGATATTATTTTCGAGCCTCGCCTCCCTCGTTTTTGCGTGTGCCGAAGTCTGGATCAAGATGGTTTCGCCTGGCTCTGGCGCACCGTCTCTAAATGTGAAGTCTCGCAGTTCTATCCGCTTTGTTTCTAAATCCTTCTCGGTTCCTACAAATATCTTGTGCGCTACATGGTCCTTTTCAACCACGTAGTTACGCAAAGCGGTTCCACCGGCATTTATTCCACGCCTTTGACCGATGGTCACGGTCTCTATCGAATCGACCATACCCAGATCCTCACCGGTCCCGTAGCGCTCAATCCTCGCTGGAGTAATAGGGACCCTCTCGGCTAAAAACTTCTCCCTAGAGGTCTTGGAGGAGATAAAACAGACGTCAAGAGAGTCGGGCTTGGTTGCACTCCGAAGGCCAAGTTCGGCTGCTATTTCCCTAACCCTCGTCTTTGTCATCTCGCCAATCGGGAAAAGAAGCCTCGCTAGCTGCGCTTTGGTCAACATCGAAAGGACATAAGACTGATCCTTGAATGGATCGACACCCCTTGCGAGCCAGTTTCCGTCCTCCAACGCCGCAATCCTTGCATGGTGCCCAGTCGCCAATAAGTCATATTCGAGGCGATCGACCCGATTTAGTAGCTCTCCAAACTTGAGATGCCTGTTGCACTCTATGCAAGGATTCGGCGTCAAACCCTCAACATGAGCTTTGACATAGTAATCGACCACCTTTTCATCGAAAGAGTCAACCATGTTGAAAACAAAAAGTCTTATACCAATCTGTTCGGCGACTCGTCTAGCGTCCTCGACATCGGAGACTGAGCAGCAACCGGAATCCGAGACTCCCCCCCAAAGCTTCAAGGTGACACCGACAACTTCGTATCCAGAGCGAACCAAGAGGGCGGCTGCAACCGAAGAGTCAACGCCACCGGACATAGCAACGACTACTTTTCTTGGACGATTGATCATATATCTACTGCTTCCCACCGTTATACGCTACGCCAAGTGAATTCAGGACCTCTACAAGAACACCGGGGCGATCCGAGATGATCCCATCACAGCCCAGATCGACCAAATAACGCATCCTTTTGGGTCGATCCACCGTCCAAACGTGTACCGCCACACCCCTTTGGTGCGCATAATCTACCAATCCAGAACTCAAGTAATCGTTGCCTTCTAGGGTGTCGGGAAGCTGCAAGGCGCAGTAATCCAATTTTTCTCCACCCGGTTCCCCTGACAGAAAATCCATATAGAACGAGTATGCCTCTTCGGTCGATGCGGAGGTAAATATCTCAGGGTCACACTTTCTTATCCGCTTTAACGTCTCTGGATGAAACGAAGCGACTATCGTACGGTCCTTTACCTCATATCTCTCGATGGTCTTAGCGAGTTTCGCTTCGAAACCGGAATCGGGGCCGAAGTCATCCTTGATATCAAGGTTGTACAAGAGGTCCGGGAAACCCTCAAATACCTCTTCAATCCTGAGTAATCGAAATCTATCGTCCAAAGGCCGACGGCCCCTATAGGGAAAGGATCCCTCCTTGTCCTGAAAGCAATAACCGGCATCCATAGCAGCTATCTCCTCGAAGCGCGCCTCTTCGATCCCAAGCTCCACCCCGGTAGCACTAAACAGATCTCGGTCATGATTGCAAACGATCACACCGTCAATAGACAGATGGAGGTCGAGTTCCAGAGCATCCACGCCTTTGCGGGCCGCCGATTCAAATGCAAACTGGGTCGAAGCTGGGGCTTCATGTGCTCCACCCTGATGGGCGAAGGAGAGTACCCTTTTTGAAAGCCATTGGTTATACACACCAGAGAAGCTAGCCGCTCGGGTAGTGTCTTTTTGAATGCTTGATCACATCCTTTTAGACATAGCCGGCGCAATTAGAGCGACGATGGAAAATGCCATGCTAGAACGCTCCTCAATTGAGGAGCGCTTTCAAATAGATGTCTGGTTGGGCGACATCAGTTTTGAGACCTCCTACGCCTTACCCGGTGAGGCGAATCCACCGAAAGTCCGAGCTGATCTCAGCTTCGAATGGCCCACTTGGTCGCAAAGTGCATATCGGTCGTGGGCAATTGGGGAGTCCGAAGGCGACAAGCCAGAGTTCACCCTGCAACTCGCCCTCAGAATCCAAAGGCTTTCCGAGCGGCCTAACATGGCCGAAATATCTGGGACGGCCCCCCTCTCGTCGCCGGTAATGCTCGAAGGGATTATAGAGCTAACCTCGACCAGTATCGAAGAGAGCCTTGAAATGGAAGAAGGAAATACCGAATGCGCCGTAGAGTTCCTCTACGAGTCGAGTTTCCACCTCTCCGATCAAATCCTGGAAGACCCCTCCAAGCTCGAAGGAGAGCTCAAGCCGCTAGGAACCTGGCTTGCCTCAGTACTCGTAAAGCTCGCCGACCTGCCACTCAGCTATCTCCCCCCAGGTGACAATGAAGAGTGACCCCCTCGGAGTAGCGAAACTTTAGCGCCAACGCTAAAAGTTCACCCATACATAAAGTCCAACTTGCGCCAGCCGAGAAGCCGTGCCATCTGCCCCTTGCGTCGGCTCGAAGTCCCCTTTTATCTCATTCCTCATCGATCACTGCTCGATAATGTGCCTTAGGTCTACCTCGGGCCTGGCGCCGAAGTGGCTAACTACCTCTTTTGCACACAGTAGGCCCAACCTAGTGGACCCTTGCAGATCAAGACCAAAATATTTGCCAGCTAAAAAACCCGCTGCATACTGATCACCGGCTCCGGTAGTATCGACCACCAGCTCGGCGAGGCTCGGACTGACCACTACCTCTTTAGAACCAAAGCTCAGTGCACCTTGCTCGCCAAGGGTTATCGAGCCATCGATCCCGAGGCCCATTAGCCACCTAGCCGACTCCTCTGGGTCGAGAATACCGCTCAATCGAGCCGCTTCATCCTGATTCCCGATCACCGTGCTCACGCCACTTTTTAGGAGTGTCATAATCCGTCGATGGTGCCGTTCGACGAGGTTAGGGTCGGACAGGGATAGGACTACTTGGGTTTTCTCTTTTGCTGCACTTTTGGCAAGCAGTAGCAAATTATCGAACATCGCCGGACAGTCAAGCAGGTAGCCCTCGATATAGCAGATCATAGGTGGAGAGTCGAGGAGGCTTTTCATTTCTTGGTTTCCGATCTCGGCCGAAGCCCCAAGGTAGGTGAGCATCGTACGTTGAGCATCTTCGGTGACTAAAACCAAGCACCTTCCGGTTCCAGAAGTTGCATCTCCGTGGGGCAGAAGTTCCCTGGTCTTGATGCCTAGGTTGCGGAGTTCTGCATCGAATATCAGCCCAAAAAAATCGTCTTCAGCCCGTGCGACAAGCTCCGTGGGCACTCCGAGCTTGGCGAGTCCGACCATCGTGTTGGCGACCGACCCCCCGCCCTGCTCTTTGGTCATCGTCAAGTGAGTCTGGATCTCCTGCGAGGTCTTCCGGTCCACGAGCGCCATTGTTCCCTTGAAGAGGCCAAGATCTTCGATGAGTTGGTCGGGGACTTCACAGAAAACATCGACAATCGCGCTACCGACCCCGACCACCCGACGATCCGAACCATCGATCAATTTAGAACCTCTTCCTTCAAGAAACCGAACCGTCTCGCTGCGGCGTTTAACGAACTAGCCGGGACGACGATCTAGGTCAGCTTAAAGGTCAATCCTGTGACATCTGAACCTATGAGGTCTTGACAAGCCCGATTTGTTCCTTATTTTGACACCTCCAAGGTCCACAATGCCGACAAGAAAGCTAAACGCCCACCTTTTGGCTGATCCCACAACCGGTGTAATTCGTGATGATAAGCGGCCAAAGACATGACCCAAAGCCGCCATATTCCGACCAGAACAGGCAAAAGTCGAAGGAAACGACGACTTTTGTAGCCTAAAGTATTACTTTCACTTGCATATCCAACCATGATTATCTGTAAGTCGAACTAGGTTTAGCTTTAGTGAGCGAAACTAACCCATACAAACTGGCGGCCGATGTAAGGCCAATTAGGTATCAGATATCCCTCTCCCCTGACCTTGAGTCGCTCAAGTTCAAAGGGAAAGAGGAGATTGAGGTCAATTTAGACTCCCCCACAGCGACGATCAAACTCAACTCTGTTGATCTGGATCTGCAGCGGGTAACCATTGTTCAAGGAGCCTCGACCCAAAGTGGTACATGGGTCCTCGATAAGGAGATGGAGACGGTCTCGATCTCTTTCGAGAATCCCATCTCCGAGGGAAGCGCAAAACTATCGATCGAATTCGAAGGTGAGCTTTGGGCGGGCCTAGCAGGCTTTTACCATTCGGTCTATACCAACTCCGAGGGTGAAAAAAAGACGATAGCCACCACCCAGTTTGAGTCGACCGATGCCAGGAGGGCGTTCCCTTGCTTTGACGAACCCGAGATGAAAGCGATATTTTCGATTTCGATCGAGGCAGACTCTGAACTGCTGGTCGTCTCTAATTATCCAGAGGAGTCCTCGGTCGCCTCGGACAAGGAAGGCAAGAAGATAGTTACCTTCCAGGACACGATGAAGATGTCTAGCTACCTCGTTGCATTCGTTATTGGAGACCTCGAGGCAACGGACGTTAGCTACTCGGGGACCACTCCTATCAGGGTCATCCACCCCAAGGGCAAGGGTCACCTCAGCGCCTTTGCACACGAAGTAGCTGATCACGCCCTTAGATTCTTCACTGACTGGTACCAAATCCAATATCCGGCTCCGAAGTTAGACCTGTTAGCAATTCCGGACTTTGCCGCCGGAGCTATGGAAAACCTTGGCGCCGTCACATTCCGAGAGAACGCCCTCCTTATAGATCCATCGTCTGCTTCGGTTGAGGAGATGATGCGAGTCGCCGAGGTCGTCTGTCATGAACTGGCCCACATGTGGTTCGGGGACCTGGTAACCATGAAATGGTGGAACGGTCTTTGGCTCAATGAGGCATTTGCAACCTACATGAGTTACGCAGCCTTGGACGCCTTCAGACCGGAGTGGAAGGTCTGGGAAAACTTCGCTATCGGCACTTTGATGTCACAGGAGATCGACTCTTTGTCCACCACTAGGCCGATCGAGTATCCCGTTATTTCGCCGTCGGATGCCGGCGGGATGTTTGACCTCCTCACTTATGAAAAAGGCGGATCGATCCTAAGAATGATCGAGCAGTACTTGGGGATAGAGCGATTTAAAGAAGGTATTCGCCTCTACCTAAAAAGGCACGCCTACGCCAATGCCGAGACTACCGATCTCTGGGATGCCCTGGAGGAGGCGACGGGTGAGCCAGTTCGAAAGATCATGGATACCTGGATCTTCCAGGGAGGCCACCCGGTAGTATCGGCGAAACGCG
>JAKAPB010000069.1 GCA_021823045.1 Actinomycetes bacterium
AGGGCACCCTCTTCTGTTGGGATCCCGGTACGGCGGTCTATAAGGATGAAACCGACCTCTGCTTCGAGTTTTGAAAGGTGGGTTGATACGTTGGATTGAACCGTTCCTAGGGCAGCTGCGGCGGTGGAGAAGCCCCCGTAGTCCATTACCGCGACCATCGAACGCAATTGTCGAATATCCATTTGTCCCCTTATCTAATTAACAGATAGAGAATATCGCACCATAGGTGGAAACTCGCGCTCAGATTCCGACGATAATGGTTAACAGCAGATTGAATTCCCCCCTCAATCTGGACATTTCGAAGGAGTTGGCATCCCCCCCGCCAACTCCTTCGTGTTTAACGGTAAAGTTTCTTTTTTTCCGATAGATCGAGCTGGAGCGGGCTCGCTGCGAGTAATCAATAACGCTATCTGGGATGACTTCCTTTTAGGCTTATCTTTTTTGAAGCGCTGATACCCGTATGCTTGAGGCGGATGCGATGTCTGATACTGAAATCCGAAAATCTGTCTGGTCTGCTTCCCAAAGGTTGATCAGAAAGCGGCTGGCCCTTCTAGTGGCTCGAGCTTCTGTTCGAGCCCTGCGTTTTTTTAAGCTTGGCCAGGGTCAGTCGCTCCCTGGCAAGATTGCATTGAGGATTGACCCCGAGATCCTCTCTGAACTCGTGAGAACCATCGACGTCGTGTTGGTCAGCGGAACTAACGGAAAGACCACCACTACGGCTCTCCTGGCGTCGGGACTAGAGCGGTCGGGGCTCACCGTCACCAATGCCGGGGGTTCGAACATGACCGGCGGAGTTGTTTCGGCGCTCATTAGTGGTCTTCGTTCGCACACACGGGCAAGCTTTGCCGCTCTTGAGGTCGACGAGATCTACTTGACGCCGGTGGCTAGGGCCGTAAAACCAAAGGCGATTATTCTGCTGAATCTGTCTCGGGATCAGCTAGATAGGACGCAGGAGGTAAGGAAAATTGCGAGAAGGTGGAAGTCGCTGTTAAGCGAGCTCCCAGAAGTAAAAGTGGTTGCAAACGCCGACGACCCGTTGATCGTATTTGCCGCTTCGGAGGTTTCAGACGTTACTTGGGTGGCGGGGGGAATTTCCTGGACAGAGGATTCTTCTGGCTGCCCCGTCTGTACTGGGCGCATCACATTTTCCGGGGGTAGTTGGCAGTGCAACTGTGGCTTTCAAAGGCCAGAGGTTACCTGGTTTCTGAGTGGCGATTCGGTAGTCACCTCGCCAGCGGGGAATATCGCTCTAGAGCTAAATATCCCCGGCTCGTTCAATGTCCGAAATTCATTGATGGCCCTTGCTGGGTGCGCCTGCGTCGGAGTTGAGGCGGAAATAGCGGAGAACGGTATGACAGGGGTCGTTTCGGTAAGTGGGAGATTTCAGACCTATTCGCTTCCAGGAACCGACGGTAGCGTCATGTTGACACTCGCAAAGAATCCCGCAGGGTGGGTCGAGCTCATAGCTATGGTCGATTCCTGGATGAAAGACCGGGCAATTGTTATTGGACTCAATGCAAAGTTCGCCGATGGGAAAGACCCCTCCTGGATCTGGGACGTGCCATTTGAGATCTTTAGGGGGCATGCGGTCGTTGTCTGCGGAGAGAGAGCCACTGATATGGCACTCCGGCTGCGCTATGCCGAGGCTGAGGCTTTAGTTGTTCCCGATCCCTATTCTGCGATTGTCGTGGCTTCAAAGAGAAAGGCAGACGTCGTCGTACTTGCCAATTACACCTGTTTTCAAAGGGCACGCAAGGACCTCGAGACAAGCGGCTCCACTGCTCGGATTGTCAGGGCTCTTTTTGGTATTGGTGGATTTTTGTCTATAGGGGGCAGAATTTGAGCGATGCAGTCTCGATCGTGACAGTTTTTCCTGACCTTTTGGGTACCTATGGTGATGGTGGCAATGCAAAAGTTCTTGCTGCCAGGCTGAAGCTCAGGGGTATCGCCGTAAATAACCTGGAGGTTCGATCGTCCGATCCGCTTCCTCAAGGTGCCGATATCTATTTGGTGGGTGGAGGAGAAGATTCCCCACAAGTCGAGGCTTCTAAGATTCTGGGAAGATCGAGGGTTTTGCACCGTGCTGTCGAAGCTGGGTCCTACGTGTTGGCGGTCTGTGCTGGACTGCAAATTTTTGGAGAATACTTCGTAGATTCCGAAGGCGACCAGGTTCCGGGTTTGGGTATTCTCGATTGCTGGTCAGTCAAGATGTCAGGGGCTAGGGCGGTGGGCGAGCTCCTCGTCAGTGCAGAGCTTAACGGAGGAGAAGATCTCCTTGTGGGTTACGAAAATCATGGCAGTTCTACACATTTGGGTCCCGATGCTCGGCCGTTTTCCAAAGTGGTAGTCGGTGTCGGAAATTCGAGGATTGCTAAGGCGGACGGAGTTCGCTACAAAAATGTCATAGCAACTTATATGCACGGACCGGTTTTGGCCAGAAACAGCGAACTTGCCGACTATATACTTCGTGGAGTATTGGGTGAACTGCCCACTCTTCCGGATCGCCAACTCTCGAGATTGGCTAGACAACTACATCAGGAGAGGGTCAGTGCTGCCTTGAAGTCCCACAAGCCGAATCTCCGCAACAGGATCGTGCTGGGTCTGAGAGGCCACAAGTGATTCTTTGCTAGCAGACGATGGGATGACCTACTATTTCTAGGAGCTAAGTCGAGAGGCCTGGGGGAGGTGATATGTTCCCCCAGGCCTCTAAGTTTTTCTCTGCCTCTTTGGCTGCTCTAGCTGGCCATGTTCCTACGGATCACATTGAGTGCCCCACCCGATTTGAACCAATCGATGTGTTCGACTGACATAGTGTGCGTCGCCTCGAAATTGACGGTTGATCCGTCGGGGTGGGCTACTTGACACTGGACCGCCTTGCCCGGCTCTAGGGATGCGAGACCAAGTACATTTATCTTGTCGTCCCTCCCGATGAGCGAGTAGCTGGCTGGATCTTTGAATGTCAGTGGGAGAACGCCTTGCTTCTTGAGGTTGGTCTCATGGATCCTAGCAAACGAACGGGCCAGTATTACCTTTGCCCCGGCGTATCTCGGCTCCATCGCTGCATGCTCCCTCGAGGATCCCTCTCCGTAGTTCTCGTCTCCGATTGCCACCCAAGCGACTCCAGCAGCCCGGTAGTGCTCGGCAATGTCCGGCAGAGATTCCTCCTGATTATGTAGCTGACAGTAGCCAGTTCCCGGCTTGGAGCCGAATGCATTTACCACGCCGAGGAAGAGGTTCTTTGAGATGTTGCGCAAATGACCCCGGTAGCGCAACCACGGACCCGCAGCCGATATGTGGTCGGTTGTGCACTTGCCAACCGCCTTCATCAGAACTACTAGTCCGGCGAAGTCTTTTCCATCCCAGGCTGGGAATGGTTCCAACAGGTGAATCCGGTCGGAGTTTGGATCGACCGCAACCTCTACGGTTGAGCCGTCTTCTGGTGGAGCGATAAAACCCGATTCTCCGGATTCGAAACCTTTAGCAGGGAGCTCCTCTCCGGTGGGAGCATCGAGCTTGAATCCGTCGACTTCATCGGTTAGCGGATTGAAGTCCAGCGTTCCAGCCAAAGCGTAGGCTACGACAATCTCGGGAGATCCGATGAAGGAGAGGGTAGCTGCGTTCCCATCATTGCGCTTTGGAAAGTTTCTGTTGTATGAGCTGAGAATCGAGTTTGACTCGCCCTCTTTTATGTCGTTCCTTTTCCACTGCCCGATACACGGTCCACAGGCGTTGGCGAGCACGACTGCCCCGATCGCTTCGAGGTCCTGGAGGAGTCCATCTCTTTCTATGGTCGCCCTTACCCGCTCAGATCCTGGCGTGATCAACAATGGCACTTTCGCCGTTAGGCCTTTAGCTGCGGCCTGCCGTGCAATATTTGCAGCCTTGGTGATGTCCTCATAAGAGGAGTTTGTGCACGATCCGACCAGGCAGGAGGAGAGTTTGGTAGGCCAAGAGTTTTCTTTAGCGTCCGATCCCATCTTCGACACTGGCCGTGCAAGATCTGGGGTGTGTGGGCCGACAATGTGTGGCTCTAAGGTATCTAGGTCGATCTCGATGACCCGGTCAAAGTATTGTTCGGGATTCTTCTCTACCTCGGGGTCGGCCTGTAGGTGATGTGCGTTCTGGTCGGCAAGATCTGCGATCTCTTCCCTTTGAGTGGACTTCAGGTATGCGGCCGAGTGACTGTCATAGGGGAATAGAGAGCAGGTAGCCCCGATTTCTGCACCCATGTTGCAGATAGTCGCTTTTCCTGTCGCCGAAATCGAGCGGGCGCCCTCTCCGAAGTATTCGACAATCGCACCGGTACCACCTTTGACCGTCAGAATTTCTGCGACCTTTAAGATGATGTCCTTCGGAGCGGTCCAACCCTTTAGCGATCCCTTGAGGTTTATGCCGATGAGCTTTGGGTAGCGAACTCCGAAGGTGGATCCGACCATCACGTCTACTGCGTCGGCTCCACCGACGCCGATTGCAATCATTCCCAGACCGCCAGCATTGGGGGTGTGGCTATCGGTACCGATCATCATTCCGCCCGGAAAGGCGTACTGCTCGATAACGACCTGATGGATGATGCCTGAACCGGGCTTCCAAAAGCCGATCCCGTATTTTGCGGAGATGGTCCGTAGAAAGTCGTAGACCTCCTTGTTGGTGACCTCCGCCGACTCTAGATCGGTGCTAGCCCCGAATTGTGCCTGGATGAGGTGGTCGCAGTGGACGGTGGAGGGGACGGCAACTCTCTTGAGCCCAGCAGTCGAGAACTGCAGAAGGGCCATCTGGGCGGTAGCGTCCTGCATCGCAACCCGATCTGGGTACAATTCAGCGTAGGCGACACCCCTTTCTAAAGACTGATTTTCTGGATCAGAGAGGTGTGAGATGAATATTTTCTCGGCGAGCGTGAGTGGCCTACCAAGACGCTTTCGAGCAATTTCGGTTGCTGTATCGAACTTCTTGTAGGCTCCTCGAACCAGCTCTACCGGAGTTCCCGAACTGACCTTTCCCATCTGATATTCCTTTCACCGATACTTCTAAGACGCTGCATTTGCAATTATGACAGACCCAGGCTATATAATACAAGTATAAGACAGGTTCGGGACCCAAGATATATAACTATCGCAAATGACTTAAGGCGCCAGATCTCCGAGGGGAGCCTGGGGTCTGGCGAGCTTTTGCCTTCTGAAGCGACTCTATCGCGAACATACGAGGCGAGTCGAATCACGGTAAGAAAAGGACTCGAGCTCCTTAGGAAAGAGGGGATAGTTGAATCTAGGCAGGGATTTGGGTGGTATGTAGTTTTCAAGCCATTGGCTCAGACCCTTGGACGATTCTCGACGATAGAAGACCAACTTGATGAGATAGGCGTTGTCGCTAGGCGTAAAATCCTGAGCTCGAGGAGGATGGTTCCTACTGGGAGAATTCTCGAGGTGTTGGGGGGTGAAGAGTTACTCGAAGTTGCAAGGTTGAATCTGGCCGATGGAGTCCCATTTGCTCGAGTTACCGTATGGGTTCCCGCATTCCTCGGAGAGAGTTTCTCCCTACGGGATTACGAGGAGAAGTCTTTCTATCAGCTACTCTCGGAAAGCGATGGTTTGAAGAGGCCGCTGACTAATGCGACCCAGACGATAGCGGCAGTGGCAATGCCCGAAGGCGATGCCAAACTTCTCGGCGTACCGCCAGGATCCCCGGCTTTGGAATGTGAGCGGACTACTTTCGACGAAAGCGGATTTCCGGTCCTATATTCCGAGTCGATCTTCCCTGGGAACCGAACGGTATTTGTTACTGAATTAACCTCCCAGGTCGGGTCGATCGCACCTAGCGGGCTTAGGTTGGTCGACTAGCTGATAGGCCGTTGTAGCAATCTGGTGTCACCGATTGAAGAGCTTTGTCGGCCAGCGATCAAGTTTGCGCCCCTTTGACAGTGAGCTAACCCTGTTCCACTTCTCTATCCAGCCGCGGCTAGCGGGAGCCAACGGCGGCGTCTCCCCTTTGGCGGAACGCCTAGCAGCGGATAGAAAATCACTATGGAGTTCGTCTGCGAGCCGATCAATTGCGGCCTGTATAGTTTTGGTCAGCTCTCTTGGGTCATCGGAATCGCTCGCGTAGATAGGAGCACCGTAGCTGGCGGTTACCGTGCCGGGCTTGAAACGCTTTGACGTCTTATTGAGTATCTCGTAGGTGCCTTCGAGGTATATCGGAACTATCGGAGCCCCGGTCCTTATGGCCAACTGGGCAACCCCAGTCTTGTGCTGCTGGCCCAGCCCGTCTGGGGTCCGCCCTCCCTCGGGAAATATCAGTAGATTCCAGCCCTCCTTGATGAGGTCTACCGCTAGCTCTCCTGCTCTCCTTGAGGGTTTTGACCTTTCGATTGGAATTGCAGACAATACACCAGACCACAATATGGCCTTCCAACGCTTGTCGAAAAAGTAGTCCGCTCCGGCTCCCACTACGCAGCGGTGCCTGAACTTAGCTGGAAGAGTCGACAGCATGACCGGCGTGTCTATATGACTCGAGTGATTTGCTGCAAAGATTACGGGAGCAGATAGGTGGTCGATGCGATCCTGGTTTTTGATCTCAGGAGACGCAATCACCTCGACGCCCGGGCGCACGACAGCGTCTAGGAGCATCGCTCGAATTAGACGAACCCCATAGCGACGCGACCAACCAGTGTCGTAGTTGGAACCGAGCTTCGACTTGGCAGGTGGCTCATCTAAGGTGGTCGGCCTCTGGGGCTTAAAGAGCAGTAGTGAAATCTTGCTATTTGGGCTTATCAACTTCATCTCTGCCTCAATGTACGTTGGCCATTAGTAGCGGTGGTGAGTGGAGGTGGGTGACTGATGGATCCCTGCCCACTACCGAAGAAGCGATTTCGAGGGCATCCGCCATAGTTGAGGCGCTTTGATAACCCAATCGTCGTGTAGTTTTTGGGTCGCCGCCCAAGATTATGACCCCACCGAGGTGGTCGAGGGCGTGTGCGCCCCAGTACCACATGTAAAAGGGATGTACGCCATGATATGCGTGCCCGTGACGATAGAGGTGGATGTACCACGGGTCGGTAGCGAAGCGCTCTTCAAACCTTTTTTCGATTACCAAAGGATCGGTTGACTCCGGCAGGACTTGGTCGAAGAAGTCGATGTAGCTCGGGTGGAAAGTGGGGTCAAACTCGGGACGAGTTGGGTGGGAGAGTATTACTACGCCACCCTTTCGGACGAGCGGTGCTCCTTTGTACATGTTAAAGAAGTACCCGAGTCCGAGGCAGTGGACCAGAATTGGATTCATGATCGAATTCACGTTGTATGGGCCGATAAACGGCAGGCCGATGGTCAGTATGTCGGTCTGGCCAGCCACGTCCACCTGCTGCTGCCTATAGACGTTTTCCAGAGTCTTCTTATGAACTGCCTCGACCTCGCCTGAGTGCACCCCGGTCAACCCGTAGGGAGATTTGACGTTTTGGAAGATTTTTCTCGCCGCCCATGGTGGTGTCAACTTCAGCGACTCTGAAACTGCGAGGAAGCTGGCCCTATCCTTTAGCCCCCACTCCCACTCCCTCTTTTGCAAGAAGGAGAATTGCGATGGGAAAGTATTGGTGTTGAGGGTGGTTTCGATCTGATAGATTTTGATTCCGCTATCTTTGATCAACTTTCCCATTCGCCAATTTGAGCTATGTAGCTCTGAGTTGTCACGATCCATGAATGATTTTGAATGAACCATAGTCTTGACGTTGTGGTGGTGGCGAAGGGAGCGATAGCTTGCGAGACCGGTGGCAACCGACTTGTGTCCCCCGTCCATTGAAACCAGATTTATGTTGACGTAGATAATTAGGTCTGAAGTGGCGGCATACTTGTTTAGCTCAACCTCTTCACCCTGCTCGGTCTTACCGATAAATAGCAGATTGTCTCTGTCTTCGGCGTCGT
>JAKAPB010000070.1 GCA_021823045.1 Actinomycetes bacterium
TGCAGAGTTATGAAGGTTTAGTCTTCCAATTGCCATATACAGAGTCTATTAAACCCAAAAGACCGGCGCGAATTTTGCCTTCATCCGCCAAAAAGGTATAAGGGTGGATTAAACATCAGTCTCCTAGCACTCTTCGATACAGATAGGCCTTCTAGGGTCCGCCGACCATCCGGAGTATGAGCCTTCATAAAGGAAGCCGTCGCCGATTCCACTAATGCGTAATCCAAGGAGCAGATGACAAGCGGTTATCGCAGATCCGCAGGAGCAAATTATCGGTTTTGACGTATCCTTCAGAACACCACTGAAGAGTTGCCGAAGTTCGTATGGTGGTAGGAAGCCGTCCTTATCTATCATGGTCGTCCATGGGAAAGACTTGGCAGACGGTATGTGGCCCGGCACTCGATCGATAGGTTCGAACTGACCCAGATACCTTTCCCTGGCCCGGGCATCGAGTATGTATGCCCCCTTTGACCTTGAAATCCTGGAAACCTCTGAGGTCGAAACTAACGCCTCCGATGGCCAAGTCTCAGGGGTTCCAATCGGGTTTTGGTTCGGTGGGAAAGTAACATCGACAACCTCTACCGGACCCCTCCAAGCTTGAAAGCCTCCGTCTAGTACTTGCACGTCGACAGAAAGTTGATCGAGCATCCACCAAAGGCGGGCGGCGATAGACCCGAATTGGTCGTCATAACAGACAATTCGACTCCCTGACCCGACTCCAAGGCTGGCCAAGGCGGAAGCAAAGTCTCTCGGATTTTTAAGTGGATGGCGTCCACGTGAAGGTCCACCGGGTCCAGTGCATACAGTTTCAACGTCGACAAAGATTGCGCCAGGAATATGCCCCGAGCGGTAAGAGTCGATCCCTTTTCTACCATCTAGGTACCACCTAGTGTCGAGGACATGAACTTCGTCGAGTCGGTAGATGGCGAGTAACTCGTCGCTTGAGATAATGGGACTTCTGGACGTGGAAACGTTAGTGGCCATGAATATAGCCTAAGGTACAACTAGGGCATAAGGTCAACATGTTTGCTCTCGGGGAGACTAGTCAAAGCTATTTTGGATTTTGAAACCGCTATTGGGGGCGCGATGAAGATCTTTGTGCTAGCAGCTAGCGGCCGTTAAGCGACGTTGTAGGTCCAGGCGTGGAGACCGGTTAGCTGGGATCACGCTCGGAGGTCGCTTCTATTTTTATCCGCTCATCGTGCCCGTAGATACTGGGTGCCCCGAACGTGGGCCATAGACCAAGCCGGCAATGCGCTGCTCGTTGAACCGCTTTCGACGCTTGACCATATTGGACTTTTGCATTTCGACAATCTTCGCGATCTGGCGGGACGGCCTTATTTTCGCCGCCGACAAGGTGATCTTTGCTCGGCCGCAGCCACCTCCCAAGTAGTTCATCGGTCCTGCCGTTAGCGCTAGCGAACTCGGCTCTGGTGCCGGATCATTTGGGACCAGGGGAGGAGAGACACAAGATTTTGAGTTGATTTAGAAGGGCAACTTAGCTGGGGACAGAGCCGCCACGGGGGCCCGACGAAGGGGTACCCTATGTTGTGGGCACTATCGCCTAGTTGGTTGGAAAGTCAATGACGCGTGTGCCGGGCAGTTGTACGACTTAAGCGGTGCTTTGGGTTTCAGAAGGTCGGGCAAATCTCCAAGCAGTTATGATCTTTTAATAGACGGAAAATTTGCCAGCCTTTGGATCTCAGAGATGCAACCATTACAAAAGTGGGCTGATTCCGTGTTTTGTGATGCCTTGAGGCCGACTATTTTCGTTAGCCTTGGATGACCCCTAGGGAGCCCGCCGTGGAACAAATTGTTGAGCAAGGAATGCATGGCGATGGCTCCAGCGGAACTTCGCAACTGACCCATGGCCAACCAGGCCATGGCAGGGCACTGCGACTTGACAAGAAACCAATTCTGGTTTTCTGGGAGACTACTAAGGCATGCCCCTTGGCTTGCTCCCATTGTCGAGCCCAAGCTATATCCCATGCAATGCCCGGAGAACTCGATCAAGATGCTTCAAGAAGGCTAATTGAGCAGGTCGCATCGTTTGGGACGCCGCCACCGATTCTGGTATTGACTGGTGGCGACATCATGATGAGGCCGGACAAGTTCGATCTCATCAAGTACGCAAGCGATCTTGGGATCAGGGTGGCGATTTCGCCGGCGGTAAGCGAACACCTAAATGATAAAGCGCTGGACGAGATGTACTCGCTAGGCGTTAGGTCGGCTTCTATATCGCTAGACGGAATTGAAAAGACTCACGACCTTGTCAGGGGGATAGACGGCCACTACTTGCAGACCTTGGAGGCCATAGCGAGGCTCTTGTCGCATGGATTTAGCGTGCAGGTGAACTCGACCGTCATGAGGACAACCCATAGAGATTTGCCAGCCGTGGCGGAGAAGTTACTCGACTTGGGCGTAAAGATATGGGAGGTCTTCTTTCTCATACAGATCGGACGTGGAACGGCTCTTTTAGAACTAGCTCCAGACGAGAATGAAGACGTCTCCCGTTTCCTCTACGACGTATCGAGCTACGGCCTCTTGGTTAGAACCGTTGAAGCGCCATTTTTCAGGCGAGTTGCGGCCAATCTAAAAGATCCAAGCGCAGCAGGTCCACAGATACTCCCGCCTGGAGATCTATATCGGCGGTTGAGCGAGGACCTAAGGAGTCGTCTCGGAGAGTCCCCCGGGCCAGCAAAAGTTCCATCGGTCGCAACCCGAGACGGAAAAGGGATAGTTTTTGTGGCTCATAATGGAGACGTATTCCCCTCCGGGTTCCTTCCAGTATCTCTCGGAAATATCAAGTCAGCGAAACTTCCTGACATCTACCGAAGCCATCCCCTGCTACATTCGATTCGCGAAGCCAACTTTAGCGGTAGATGTGGAGTATGTGGCTATAGAGACCTATGCGGTGGGTCAAGATCGAGAGCATTTGCTGCATTTGGGGATCCACTAGCCGAAGATCCCGCGTGCGGATACCTAGTTGCGGATCTGGATCTATCGAGAAATTCCTTGGGTGTAGGCTAAATCTGATTCCAAGGGAATTCGAATAGGTCATCGCTTTTGATTCCGGCGGGTACCCCTCTTAAGGTAAAGAATTCGGTGGCGAAAGCGACCTTGAAGTAGTCTTCTGGGATCTTTCTTACCCATGAGTCCTGTGCTACCTGGGACTCATGGGCGAAAAATGCCTCTCTTTTCGCTCCGGAGAACTCCGATACATCTACGGCGGTGGTGAGCATGGACTCTGGTTGACCCATCTCGAACTCTTCGAGATGGGACTGGAAGTCTCGCGCAACTTCAGCGAGCTCGTCTAGATCGGATGCCGCCTTCATCATTGCTAAAAAGTGATCTCGGTTCAAGGTGGCTTCGTAGATTGCCTTTATGCCATAAAGCTCTCCGGCCAAAACGCCAACCCGATGAACCTGGATATGGTCAGGATGGCCATATCCACCGTGGTCGTCGTAGACGGTCAGGACATCGGCTGACTCTTCTTCGAGTATCTTCCTTAGCCTGCTGGCGGCCTCTTGGACGTTGGCTTGCCAGAAACAGGATGGATTCCCGTTATCCTGGGTTCCCATCATCCCCGAATCGCCGTAGCCGAGCCAAACGAGCCGGTCAATGCCGATGATCTTTGCCGAAGCCTCGAGCTCCTTGGCTCTTTTCTCGGCGAGCGTCTCACCTTCGGCCAGGATTCCTGGCGGGTATTCTCCGCAAGCTCCATCGGTAGCGGTAACGAGTACGACCCTGTGGCCTCCCCGTTTTGCTTTCATCATCACCCCAGCGGTGAGCATGACTTCGTCGTCAGGATGCGCGTGGAAGCAAACAAGTACAGACATTTTCCTCGACTTTTCACTCTATTTCCTAGGTTCAACGATAATGGGGCGAAAAACTTCCATGTGAGTGGCGTGTCTTGAAGTCGACCTAGAGTGGTGAAGTCTGAGCAGGGCGAAGTGAGGCTAAGTAGCCGAAAAGGATTCATTTTGGATCTGGGCGCTGGTGCCGCCGGGCCACTGGGCGATGAAGCTGTAGCGATCGCCGCGTATCAGGCTTCGGCGCCATTCGATCGGCTCGGATCCTGACATGGCGAGCCTATTGATTGAAAATAATCCAACCTTTTCAGATATTTTCAACCTGAGCTGGTCGGATGGACCAGGAACTATCGGTTGGATTCTCTCCCAACCTCCGGTTATCCGCACGCTACAGTGCTTTGCGAGGGCTTCATATAGACCGCCCGTAGTTAAGTCCACATTCAAAAGCGCACCAGCCCGACTCCACGGGAGCCAGGAACGGTCCCAGCCGATTGGATCATCTCCTGCGTAGCGCAGACGTTCAATGTATATTGCATCACTGGCATCTTCACCGAGGAGCTGTAGTGCCTCTGCTGGGGCTTTTTCACGCCTAGAGGTAATCACGATACTCTTCTCGACTAACCCCTGAGCCCTTACGGTGGAGGCCAGACTGTATAGAGCGTGCATTGGCTGCTCTAGGAGCGTTCGAGCGACGGTCGTACCTCGGCCCCTTCGACGCACTACTAGCCCGTCGGCTTCAAGGTGTCTTATGGCCTCACGAACGGTCTGTCGGCTCACTGCGTAACCTTGAGTCAGTTCCTCTTCGGTCGGAAAGCGAGAGTCAAACTCACCTCTTCCAGTGCGTCTCCGGAGATCATCGCTGATCTGCGCCCATAAAGGAAGAGGACTGTTCCTGTCTGCGGCTTCGATCATTTTAGAGCCCAGCAAGTAAGAACGATAGGATCAACACGAGCATTACGAATATTGTCACCAAAGTCATCGCCGGATCTTTTTCGATCGAGAAGGAGACGATCGCCACCGCGACACGCAGGATTGGAGTCAATATAAGTAGCATCGTCCCGAGCACGATGATTCCGCGTCCCTGCCCTTTGGAGAGGGAGGTGGCTAAAGCGGAGAATGAGTGCGGGAATTGGGTAGACACGGAGGTTAAGCCGTGGAAGGAGATGTTGCCCGAGAAGGAAGCATACGACGGATGGTGGACGAACATTACTACTATCCCTGCGATAAAAACGAGCACGCTGACAGAGACACCAATGCGTAGCACGAGACTAATGGTGATCTCTGTTAAGCGGATCTTCTCTTCCATCTCCCGGGCCTCTTCGGGCGAGGCGGGTGGTCGGCGAGTCAAGCGCATCTAGAAAAACCCCCTTTGTAGCATCTCTAGTGAGATGACCACCAAAACCACCACAAAGATTAGCCTTACTGCGTGGCTGGTAATTTTTCCTAGTACTTTGGAGCCAACAGTGGCTCCAATGAGGACCCCGATTGCTACAGGGGCGGCGATGATCGGGTCAATTTGACCGCGGGTAAAGTAGACTCCTGCACTGGCAGCTGCGGTTACGCCAATCATGAAGTTGCTGGTTGCAGTGGAGACCTTCATGGGTAGGTGCATGGCAAGATCCATCGCTGGAACCTTGAGAGCTCCGGATCCGATGCCTAGCAGGGCACTGACCAAGCCAGCGATATACATCATGAATAGGCCGAGCTTGGTTCCAGTAACTTTGTAGGAGACCTCCCGTTTCTCGGCTTCGTCGTAATATTCTCCGTGGAGCTCGAGTAAGTTAGCGATCCGATCGTGTGACACTGTCAACGGAGCAGCGGATCGACGACGTTGGAAGGTTGCAGCCGCAGAGTAGGCCAAAACTATGCCAAAAAGGATGAAGAGAAACTTCGCCGGTAGCAAGGTGGTAAGGTAAGCGCCGCTGACCGCACCGGTCGTGGTCGCGATCTCGAGAAACATCCCCGCACGCAGGTTAGTCATCTTTTCTCGCACATATGCAGCTGCGGCGCCACTGGAAGTAGCGATGACTGAAACGATGCTTGCACCGATTGCGAGACGGATATCGACATGGTATAGCAATGTCAATACTGGCACGATTACCACTCCGCCACCGAGGCCAATCAGTGAGCCAAGGACGCCCGCAACGATCGAGATCAAACCCAGGGAGATCACGAAATCAAGAGGTGTCATGTTTTATATTGTACATACAATCGGATGACTGTACATCAAGAATTGAAGTTTTTTTGATGGTTCTTCGCTCGGACCTAACGGTCATGGTGCTCTGGCGCCCAAGTTTGGGTTATTTCTCGGCAAAATCCGTTACCATACCCGCACGGGAGGGCGTTGGAGGAGATCGGAAGGTTTTTATGGAAGGCGAAATTTAGGCTAGACCTAATTGGAATCGAGGTAAACCCGCCTGGGTCACAAGCTAAGAGCCTGACGAGTGGGAATTGATCATAACAGAGGTAAAAGAACCGGCAGATGACTCCAGCAGGCCACGGATTGCAGGGGCCTATTCATATGGGGCGGCCAATTCGCAAAGAAGTGGACTGGGCTATGGCAGGGTTGCGGATTTACGGAGCCTACGAACCTGAGATAGCCCTGTCGCTTCACTTTGCCTTGGGTTAAATGTTACTGAGGCTGGTTCTGAAGGATTCTTAGCTCGATTAAAAGTCCTTTAGGGGTCGGCGGTGCCACGGTTTCGTAACTACTGGGGGGCGGGTTCTTTATGCCTATCTCCCAAAAATTTCCATCGGAACCGGCAATGCTTGCTATCAGGTTGGACCCCGAACGGGACGTGGTGTTGGTAAGAATTTTCCAGCCTCTATTCTCTAAAGCCGGCAGGAAAAAGGAATTCAGTTTCGCCGGTGAAATTGACACCTCGAGGATTAGGCCTCGATCAAATGCTCCTGCTCCTTGGTCAAAGTTTTCCACGCCTACCAACTTTGAAGATGTCGGTATAAAGATCGCTGCGGCTACGTTGGCAGGCAAGAAGCTGCCAGATGTTATCTGGTTTAGGTAACTGGACGCGGGCATTTCAGGATATGGGAGCGGGAGGTGAGTGGGAGAAGTTGAGGTAGGGACCGCCATGATCGCCCCGACTGTCATACCGATCAAAAGCGCAACCCCCACTACCCACGCGATTTTGTTCTTCAATTGCCGGGAAGTATTCGTTATTCTCACCTTTCTGAATTGACTTTTGAAGCCAAGCTAGCTTATCGGTGCTTGTGAATTGTTAAGAAATCTCGCTGCACAGGGAAACAGCACGATCCCACCAGGATGAAGTGTCGATTTATACACCTTGACTTTTCCCCTATCAGGCAAAAAGTCATATGTTTCAAGACCCGAGTGACTGGCGAGTGATCTCGGAACTGAATCAAAGTGGAGCTCCACAAGGCCAGTCAAGTCACATTTTAGCTCGGTTCTCTGGGCGAGAAGTTATCTCCTCCGGCGAGTTTTGACGCCCCAATCGTGCCTGCGTAGCCATGTTTTTTTAGGGGAAATCTGACCGGGCCATACCGGATTGAGGACTTGGACTGATCGGAAAATCTACGAATAGGTTAGAGTGTACTTCTCACTATCCTTTGGATGTGATAATGGCGGCGTGGCCGAATGGTTAGGCAGAGGCCTGCAAAGCCTTGCAAAGCGGTTCGATTCCGCTCGCCGCCTCAATCGGCCCCTATCGAAATTAGATAGGGGCCGATTCTTTGGGACAGAGGATAATAGTGCCAACAGCGCAATGATTCAGCTCGTTAGCTGCTAGGTTAATGGCCCACGGGCCGTTGGCGCAGCTGGTAGCGCACTTGCATGACGCGCAAGGGGTCAGAGGTTCGAGTCCTCTACGGCCCACTATCGTCGCTAGAATTGCCAGGTTTCCCAGACTTCTGGTGTTTCGCACCTTTCAAGGTTCGATCGGGTTGATTTTGCCATTTGAGACCAGCCGAACAGGGCGAGAAGCGCACCACGATGACGGTGATCTCTTGCTTGAGCGAAAGCGCAAGTGACAACCTGGGTGCGCTACGGTCATGTCCATCGATCGACAGTTTTGCAAATCCTAGCCGAGCGCTAATTGCCAGAGCCTGTC
>JAKAPB010000071.1 GCA_021823045.1 Actinomycetes bacterium
CCCCTAAGGAGATTACCAAGGAGACCCTCTCCAGTTATGGACTTACACTTTCTAGGGGTTCCAAGAGGACTTGATAGCTTGTTTCATGTCGCAGGTGTGACTAAGTTTTGAAGCGGGAGGGCCCGTGTCGGTAGTGCTATTATTTGCTTGCGTCATAGCGCTGATATCGGCGCTAGCGTCGCTACTGACCCTTCTTGGGGTCAGACGCCTCGGTAGAGACCTGCTCGAACAGCAGAGGATACTTAGGGCAGAGGCATTTGAGTTGGCGTCAACGGCCAAAAGGGCAATGGAGGCGGCATCCTACGATGCCGCTAGGGCTGAAGATTTCCTGGAGGTAGCTCAAGCTGCATCGGCTTCGATGGAAAAGACCTCCCGAGTAGCAAGGCGGGTAATAACCTTTCCGGCAGTTAGGGCAAAAGCGTTGACCGTCGGGATCAGGACGGCAAAAAGAGTATTTTTCGGACGAGTGGGGGGTCGCGGTGATGGCACGAATTAGATGGATGATTGTTGGGGCGACTGCGGCGGTATGGGTGACCCTAAAGGCCCAGGGAGTATTCAGGAAACGAGTTGAACGATCCAGGCCCGACCAGCTCTTGAAGAGAGCACAATTGAGGGTCGAAAGTCTTAGAGAAAGCGTCAAAGATGCGACGTTCGAGGGGATAGCCTCGGCTAGAGTCGAGCTGGATCGACTTAACCAGAATTGATACCAGGGAGTTTCTTCCGCTACTAGACCGGACTTAGACTATCCGATAGGCGAGCTGTCTCTACTGTGATGGTTCCGAATAAGCCGAATAGTCTCGGCTTTGTTACTTTCGCTCGCGAACTGTAATACACTTTGATTACCATGGATGCAAGCCAGCTCAGAAGAGCATTTACAGAGTTTTTTGTCGAACGGGGTCATGTATCTGTACCCTCGGCATCACTGATTCCGCACGACCAGACTGTTCTGTTCACCGTAGCGGGGATGGTGCAGTTCAAGCCTTATTTTTTGGGAGATGAACCAGCGCCTTTCAAGAGGGCGACAACGATACAGAAGTGCGTACGGGCTGGGGGGAAGCATAATGATCTTGATCAAATAGGCCTAACCTCCAGGCACTTGACTTTCTTTGAGATGCTCGGCAACTTCTCTTTTGGCGACTACTTCAAACAACAGGCGATCCCCTATGCATGGGAACTGGTTACAGATGTCTTGAAACTGGATCCCGAAAAGCTCTGGATCACTGTCCATCTGTCGGATGATGAGGCCGAGGCTATTTGGAGAGATCAGGTTGGTGTTCCACAAGAGAGGATCCAACGGCTTGACGAGGATAACTGGTGGCAGATGGCCGACACTGGTCCCTGCGGACCCTGTTCTGAGATCTATTACGACAAAGGCGAAAGTTTCGGAGCGGACGGAGGGCCCGCCTTCGGTTCTGATGAGCGTTTCATGGAGATTTGGAATCTAGTCTTTATGCAATATGATCGGCAACCTGATGGCTCGCTAGTTCCCTTACCCAAGCCTTGCATCGATACCGGAGCTGGATTCGAACGGATCTTGCCGGTTATTCAGGGTAAGGGTTCGGTATATGACACCGATCTCCTTCAGCCGATACTCAAGGTCGCCTCCGAAGTTACGGGAGTTGGATATGGGGCCGATCCATCGAGCGACGTCAAGCTGAGAATCATGGCCGATCACGCCCGTTCAATGACATTTCTAGTATCAGACGGAGTCTTTCCGACAAATGAATCACGCGGGTACGTTCTTAGGAGGATTATTCGTAGGGCGGTTCTGAGGTCCTATCAACTTGGCACTTCAGAATTAGTAACTCCGAGACTTATCCAAGCGGTTATTGACACAATGGGTGAGGCCTATCCCGAGCTCATTTCTCAAAGGAATTACATAATTTCATCCGTCCAAAGAGAAGAAGAGAAGTTTCGGCAAACCTTGCAGTCGGGAATTGTCCAGTTGGAGGAGGAGTTAAAGCTCGGATCGGTATCGGGAGAAGTTGCTTTTCGACTCCACGACACCTGTGGATTCCCTATTGAGCTAACTAAGGAGATTTCTAACGAACGTGGCGTGGCTGTTGACATGGAGGGCTTCGATAACCTGATGTCCGAACAGCGGACTAGGGCTCGAGCCGCCGGATTAGGAGTTGACGTCAATGACGAGGAGACGGAACATTATCGGAGTCTTTTAGACGGATTTGGTTCCACTCTCTTTACCGGCCACGAGACCACTTCAGATCATGGTCGGCTCCTTGCCTTCTCTGGCCCAAAAGGTGACGAGGGCTATTATGAGCTGTTTTTTGATCGGACCCCATTCTATCCAGAAGGAGGCGGACAGGTCGGAGATACCGGAGTTGTTGTCGGAGACTCCTTTGAGTTCGAAATAGTGGATACGTCATACGTCGCTGGTTCTCTAGTGAGGCATAGGGCGAAATTGACCAGGGGGATTCCTATTACTGGGGAACTGATGGAACTTCGGGTCGACGAAACCAGGAGGGAGGCGATAAGGCGAAACCACACGGGAACGCACCTTTTGCACTGGGCCCTCAGAAAAGTGCTTGGTGACCACGTTCGTCAGCAGGGTTCATTGGTGGCGCCAGATCGTCTTCGTTTCGACTTTACCCACTTTTCGCCAATGAGTGCGAAAGAGAAGAGGGAAGTAGAGGCGCTAGTCAACGCCGAGATTATCGCAAATTTCGGAGTCAGGACCGACCTTATGGCCAAGGATGAGGCAATGCGAAAGGGGGCAATGGCCTTCTTCGGCGACAAGTACGGCGATGTCGTCCGGGTTGTTAGGGCAGGCACTTCGTCGATTGAGCTCTGCGGTGGAACCCACGTTGAGTCCCTTGGCGCAATTGGATTATGCTTGATCGTTTCAGAGGCTTCTATCGGGTCTAATACGCGCCGCATCGAGGCAGTTACGGGAAAGAGTGCACTAGAGCGCGTTTGGGGATTTGAGGATGTCATCTCAGACGCTGCGTTCAAGCTGAAGGTCTCGCCATCTGAGGTTAGCGAGAAGATCGAGCAGCTGCGGGCAAAAGAGCGAGAGCTACAAGATCAACTGAAGGGCCTCAATAAAGAGAGGCTCGCCAAGACTGCCGCTTCTGCGGTTGTCACCGCTGGGTATAGCGTTTTGCGTCAGGACGGCTTGTCGCCTGAAGACCTTCGTGAACTTGCATTGATGATTCGAAACCGGTCAGGGGCGAAGGTAATTGTTGTTGCTGGCTCGCCGGGTGAAGGCAAAGCATCGATTGTTTGTGCGGTGGGCAAGGATTCAGGACTGATTGCCTCTGAGATCATCAATGATGCCGCTGGAAAGCTCGGCGGCGGAGTTGGAAGGCAAATAGAAGTTGCCACCGCAGGAGGAAAAAATGTTAACCTTCTGGATGAGGTACTGCTAGAGATCGAAGGTATTCTTCGCGCGAATACCGGTGGTAAGTAGTTGTCACTTAGGTGGCCAGCTTGAAAGCCATTGCCCTTGACATGGGGGACAAGAGGATCGGGATTGCAGTCTCTGATTCAAACGGTTTGTTAGCCGTTCCTTCGAGGGTTTTTAGGCGCGCTGGAGACAAGTTAGGGGATCTTCGCCGGCTTGCGAGAGAAATAGCCGAATATGATGCAAAGATTGTAGTGGTCGGGCTGCCACTGTCTCTTTCTGGTGAGATCGGACCCAAGGCTAGGATGGTTTTGGAGGAGATACAACTCCTGAGAGCAGAACTGCCTGACTTGACGGTGGTTACCCACGACGAGAGGATGTCTACTATTAGCGCATCGCGCGCCCTGTTTGACGCTGGCAGATCTTCAAGGTCTCTGCGCCAAGTTGTTGACGCTAGTTCTGCGGCGATAATACTGCAGAGTTGGCTCGACGCGAATAGGAAATAAGGCTTTGTTGGAAGATCGAGATAATTTACAAGGGGGAGTTTCGTCTGACTCAGGCGAAACGGACCATGATGGCGTTGGTCACCCCTCTGATGCCCCAGATGTCGATGGTGGACATCAGGCTAGACGAAATTTACCGGATTCCTCAGTCGAGCCGAGCGAAATTAAGGTATATCCGACCAGTAGGAATTCTTATCTAGGCGAAATATCGTATGGCAATGAGATGACTCGAAACATCGACCACGCCAGGGCAAAATTTCGTCTGCGTGGCGCTCATTCCCAAAGGAGGCGGGCGTATGTTGTGGTTGCAGCACTTGCAGTGGCACTCGTCCTTGCGGTCACGGGGTTTGTTTTTATAAGCTATTGGAGCGCTTCGTCGGGCAAGCCTGGTGGCGCGTCTGTTGCTGTTGACGTTACCCCTGGGTCTTCTTATAGTCAGCTTGAGCAGAGGTTACTGAGCAGCGGGGTAATCAACTCAGTCAGTTATTTTTCAATCTTTCTCAAACTTAACGGTAACGTAATCCTGCAACCTGGATATTACGTCTTTAGAAGAAATGAATCATATGCGGCTATTTTGGCGGCAATAGTTGCTGGTCCTAAGACTTATAAGCTGACGATTCCGGATGGGTTTTCTCTTGCCAGCATTGCTCAGGTGGTAGGTAGCCTTCCCGGTCACTCTGCGAGTTCCTTTCTGACTATGGCAGAGGATACCCCACCGACATCGACCGGCTTTTCGGCTCCAGGGATCAAGTCTTCTTTAGGGTTTCTGTTTCCGGACACCTATTTTATAGATCCGACTTGGAGCAACCAAAAAATCATGCAGGTAATGCTGAATCGATTTTCGGAAGTTGCCAAGCAATTGAATCTCAATCCACGGAGCACCTATCACGGGCTTAGCGGATATCAGGTGGTAATTGCAGCGTCGATTATTGAGAGGGAAGCAAAGGCAGTTAGTGACTATCCCAAGGTTGCAAGGGTAATTCTGAACAGGCTGAGGGCGAATATGCCATTGCAGATGGATTCGACGGTGAGATTTGCAACGGCGAACTATTCCGGCCCTCTGACCGTCGGCCAATTGCAGAATAACTCTCCCTATAACACCTATGTGCACCCAGGATTGCCGCCTTCCCCTATAAGTTCTCCAGACAAGGCGGCAATGGCGGCGGTGCTTCATCCGGCGACCGGTAGCTGGCTCTATTTTGTAACCCTAAAAGGAAAGAGCATATCCTCGTTTTTTGATACCTACCAGCAGCAGCAATCCGCCATTATCGCATCGGGTGGCCTATAGAGTTTTGCTGTTAGCGCATAGCTAGCTCTGCAAGGCAAAAAGGTCACTGGGGACGACTCTGATCCGGGCCAGGTAAGAATTGAGGAGAAGTGATGAATCCAGGTAATTGGCCAACCGGATATACGAGATTCGCATGTTTGGTCGGTGATCCAGCCTCGCACTCCTTATCTCCTACGCTTTTTAACTCCGGGTTTAGTCATCTTGGATTGGATTGGGTCTATCTGGCCATGTCAGTCGCCCCAGATAATCTTCCGTCTGCAGTTGCAGGGCTCAGGGCATTGGGAGTTGGTGGAATCTCCGTCACCATGCCCCACAAGAAGGAGATCATTGGCCTTTTAGACGGATTAACTACTACCGCCTCAATGCTCACTTCTGTCAACGTCGTTTATGTCGAGTCAGGGGAATTGATCGGTGATTCGACTGATGGCCGGGCCCTAGTCGACAACCTATCCTTTGACCATGGAATAGATCTTGAAGGGAAGAGGGTGGCCCTGGTAGGTACGGGGGCGGTCGCGCGCTCTATCTCGGTGTCGCTGGTCCAGGCAAATGTGGGGAGGCTAAGTATCCATGGGCGCAATCGGTCAGCTGCCAAGGAGATACATCTTTTAGCTTCTTTGGGAGGTTCATCGACTCAGGTTGTACTTGGAGAGGCGACGGATATTGAGCAGGCCGAGATAGTTATAAACGGAACCTCCCTCGGGATGGCAGGGCGGGGTCACGAAGGTTCCTCGCCGGTAGACAAGGGACTTCTGCATCGCGGACAATTCCTATGTGACGTGGTCTATCATCCCCTTGAGACGCGATTTTTACAATACGCAAAAGAGATTGGAGCGCCCCACACAAATGGCGTGGGGATGCTAACTCGAATTGCTGTATTGGCGTTTGAACGTTGGTCGGGAGAGCTGGCACCAGTGGAAGAGATGCGTCGCGCTGTTACGGCTGAAGTTCAAAGAAGAATTTCGAACTAGAATTCTCGCCACAAAGCAGCAAGTCAATGCAGCATTGAAACGAGCTTTTGCCGCCGCGATCTTTCTCGAATGGCGAATTACGTTACTGGGTTAGGGTAGTGGGGTGACCGGGTTCGAGCACACAAGCTAAAGCTACTATGGGACGCTCGGGCGATACTCGGCTAACTTTATTCAGCAAGTGCAGGATGAGCTGTCATTCCACCAAAGGATCTCGTCCCTGGCTAATTTGGGGCGGTTGGGATCGGAGTGGTCTGTCGAGAATTGGGCGTCGTGGCACGCCGACCTCTAAGCACTATGGGCTTTGTAACCAACTCGCAGGCCCCCCCAGTGCTTGCCAAAGATGTAGATCGGCGCCGAGGCATCCTTCATCATTGCGAACACTCCACCGCCCATGTCCCGCCGGTAGGTCTGTAAGTAGAAGGGCCTCTCGCTCTGTGCTGCGCCGAGGCAAGTCCGATCTGAGAATATCTTTCTGTTTCGGCAGTTTGCAGCGTTCCATACCGGATCAGGACCTTGTGGTAACGAATACTTTGTGTTGTGAGTCGGAATATATCCATTACGGTCGCTGGCTACTACATAGGTGATGTTAGTGTCATCCATCGGAGGCTCCTGGACTGCGGGTAAGACCTCGTCTGTGAACTTGGTGAACTTGGTCATGTGCTGGAGGGGGTCTGACCCAGGGATCGGGACGTAGCTCTCATCAAAGAGCTCTTTTTCGGTTATTCTTCCAGATGTGATCGCTTCCTCAAATATCGTCGATACTCTCTTTGCCTTTTCAACCGCTAGGTCGACCATGTCGGAGTCGTCGGTCTTGGCTCCAGAGAGGACGGCCTCCTCGATCAGCCACTCAGAGAGAGTCGTGAGTTCTGAGACCTGATTCGTGATCTGTCCCAACCTCGTGCTGGTGGAGTTGAACCCGGCCTTTAGGGAATCGTAGGCCATCTCAGCGGTCGAAGAGCGGTCGTGGGTTATCTCGATGAACTTGTTTATGCTTCGAATACGAAGTGACAACTCATCTAACTGGCCCTTGACTCGATCAACCCCGGAGAGGATGTTCAAAGATGACTCCTTAGCCATCTCGGCTTTGGACCTGGCATCCTTGGCTGACTTACCGATATCACCGATGCTCTTGACGAGTGGCGAGATGGTAGATGAGATCGAACCGGCGGCCTTTATGGTCTCGTCTGATAGGTCCCTGACTGCGTCTGCGATCACCGCGAACCCACGCCCGTGTTCCCCAGCCCTCGCCGCCTCTATGCGGGCATTGAGTGCGAGAATATGGGTCTGCTGGGCAATCGAGTCGATGCTCTTGGCAAAGCTCGATATGTTTGCTATCGCTCCATCGAGCTTCTCTAGCTCTGATTCTGCGTGTTCGATCCAAGTCGCTAGGGCCGTGACGTCTTTTTCCGCTTCCGAGGCGGCTGCGGTTGATTCCCTCATCTCTTCATCAACTAGTGCCGTTGCTGTGAGCAGTGCTTCAGCGTCGGAGCGAAGGGTTTTATTGCCCTCGGCGATTTCAGCCGTGGTCACACTGAGTTCGGTGAACAGCTCGAGCTGTTCGTTCGAAGTCGTGGAGATAGCCGATAGATCGCCACCTATTTCAGCGAGCTTGACACCCAAGTCACCAGCAGCGGTGGCTATTGCTGCGATGACCCTCTGGGAGTCCTCCTGTGTTGAAACTACTTCTGTTTTTTGGCCCTGTAATCCGTAATTCTCGGAGATAACTTCGTCAACTGTCTG
>JAKAPB010000072.1 GCA_021823045.1 Actinomycetes bacterium
TGTCGCCAGGTTGCGGCGAAATAGCCGGATGAATCTGAGTGGCATCGTCCGTCTCAGCCATCGCCCCCGAAGCTGCGAGATTTGAGAAGGCCTGATTGCGTTGGCTTATCTCCGGTGTTCCAGCTCGAAATGCAACCCGAACATGGATCACCGGTATTCTCGCTTTGCGTGCCGCAGCGGCGGTGGTGGAGAGGACTGATAAGAGGGCCTCGGACCTTTCGCTAGGCAGACGACTTACGATTCCGATTTGCATGTCCATCAGCAAAAGCGCTTGCTTCGCCAATTTCAAAACCTCCATCCCGAGTGTGTCACCTGCAAAGTCATATCCAGCTAATCGGGCTTTTCGGCTTCCATGATGGCCGAGATACAAGCGACCTATCGAATGCTAGTGGAACGCAAAACGCCAACCAACACGAGCCGTTTGATCCGCCTCGGGATTAATACGGACCAAATCGTACTGCTCTCTTCGCTAGAACTATCTGTACGGTTGGTCGTCCTTAGTTTCCAAGGCTGGCCGTTGCTGCTCGTTTTATCGTTTGAGTAGGCCATTTAATCCACAATTAGTATCCGCTCCAAATCGGCATCGCTCGGCGTGGCGACGGGTTTGCCTTGGTGATCTAGGAATACTCGGCAGGCCAACCCTTCGGCATACGAGGATGATTCACCGCTCCAAAAGGGGTCACGTCCGTTGACAAGGAGCGTGGGAGAGCCGTGGAAATTTGCCATTCGGGCCAAGTTTTCATCGTCGACTAAGACTCCTTCAAAGGAGACGTCCTCTCGATCCGCTATGATCCGCCTAACCTTGGCGATCAAACTCCCAGAATTTGGACACCCATCGATATAAAGAACTTTGAGTTCCATAATGTAACCTCCATGTTGAGGGTACACCTTCCACTAAACTGGAATGTCAAGTGAGGTTTTGATGAAAATTGGCGAATTGGCGGAAATTTCTGGGTTCTCTACAAAGACTCTCCGTTTTTATGAGTCGATTGGGTTGATGCCCGCACCGAATAGGGAAGCAAATGGCTATCGGAGCTACCAAGAAGATTCGCTGAGGAGACTCGCATTTATTTCAAATGCCCAATCTGCGGGGCTGAGTTTGAAGGAGATTGGGGAAATCCTCGCCATACGCTCATCAGGCGTAACACCGTGTGAGCATGTCCATCAGCTACTGATGGCGCACCGGGAATCGATTGAGGCCAAGATTGCAGAACTCGAAGAGCTCCAGTCTGAGCTGGCCGCGTTAATAAGCTATGCGGAATCTTTTAGTCCCGAGCAGTGCGACGATGGGCAGGTATGTTCCATCTTGTCGCGAAAAACCTAACACGGTTAGACGGGCAAACTTTAGCCTTGATTCTTACTATTTGCCCGACAGAGCGGTGGGCCACGCTTTGTGGTGAATCGGCCAGCCGCAGGCAAGGACTCATGCCAAGGTTGTTCAAGTTAGGTTTCGACGACCGCGCTGGGTTGATTCGGTATCTTCAATTGCGGTTCGTTGTATCTCTCATGCCAAAGGTCAAGTTGCAAGGTGGCATGGTTGTTACTGATTGCAAAGGAGGCTCGTCCTCTGTTTATCCAGCGATGTTTGCCAACCCGGTATAAATGGTCGTCCGAGTGGGCCGGTTCCTCGGGGTCTCCTGACTTAATGGCCCAAGAGTACCTGACAGAGCTCTTTTCGGCTCTGAACCCCATAGAGCTTCAACAAAACCGAAATGTGGTGTTCTACGGTTCGGGGTGAAATGAATAGAGCGTTTGCGATCTCTCTATTGGAGAGTCCATTTAGGACGTAATCCTTCACTCGCTCCTGGGCTGGAGTGAGGATGGTGCTGTCGGTCCTTTTTTTAGAGATCCTTCCTTGGGCCAGTCGGAGCTCGGATGCGATCTGGCTTGAAAGAGTAAACGCGCCTATCGAGTTTGTTTTCTCTAGAGCCGAAACAAGTATCGGCCTCGCCAGTTTGGCCCCAAACTGCTTTCGAACAAAGGACCCATAGGAGAGTAATGTGCTCGCTTCGTCTAGGGGCATTCGAAGGGCTCGATAGAGATTGAGTGCGAGGTTGAAGTAGTTTTCCGCACCTTCTGGGTCACCCGCTGCTTGCGATAAAAGCGCCCGTGCGTGTGCGACTATCGCCTTTGGCGTATTGAGGTGACTAATCGATTCGGGTTCTGTGAGCATCGCGATGATTCGTCTCACCTGATCAAGCTGGCCATTCTTAGCGTATGCTGAGATTGCACTGTTATGCCACGGAGCTGAGTTTGGATCGTAAATTCCACTTTCAAGGGTCAATTTTTCGATTGCCTTAGCGCCCTGAAGGGCGCCAGCCAATTCACCCTTATTGAGTGCGATGTCGATCTCGACCTTCGTCTGCCAAAACCTCAACATCGGATACCAAGTGTCAGGACGATCCTGGAGAGCCTCCTTGACTGTATTTAGATTTTGATTGGACAGGTCTAGTTTTCCCTGATGAAAGTAGATATTCGCCAATCCAACCTCTACCCAAGTCCTTCTAGAGCCAAGTAGCTTCCCTAGCGAAGCGAGTTCTTCTAGGAGGTTCATCGCTTCATTGAGGCGGCCGAGCCTTGTAAGGGTGTCCGCGTGTGCAACATCGAAGTAACTCCTGGTCAAAGGGCGCCATTGTAGATCGAATTCGACATTGGCACTTTCGTAGTACTCCTCGGCAAGTGTGAAGTCTTCTCTAAACTTGGCAACCTGTATCCTTGCCAAAGCCGGAATCCAGGCTGGCAGTGATGGCGTAATGTAGTCTTGGCTACTTGAAACCGACTCTTGGTACGACCCAAAGGGTGTGGCTCCTGAGGGTTGCGCTACCCGGCTGGCTAGGTTTGTTTCTACGAGGTCGGAAATTGACTTGATGATATCGCTGAGCCGCCTTGAGCCCTTTTTTTCAGACAGAGCGATTGCCCTTTGAAGGTATTTTGTAACGTGACGAGGTCCCAAGGTATAAAAGGTGTTCAGCGCCAGCTCTGAAAGGTATATTGCGGATTCGTCGGGATCGAACCCTTTCATAATTTCGGCGGCCTCTAGGTATTCCGACTGTGAGCTTTCGATTTCACCGAGGGCGTAATTTGCCTTTGACCTTAGGTGCTTGGCCCTAGCGAGGGTGGTGCCTTGAAACTTTTGCAATTGGAGTAATTCGGTGAGCTGACCGACTACCAGCCGGGGATCGCCGGCGTCGATGAGTGCACCACAGGTATGCAGAATCAGCTCAGGAGGGGTTTGATTTCCCATTAGTTCCAAGGCTTGTGAATACCATCTAATGGCAGTCTCGATATCTCCGAGCTTCGTTGCAAGATCACCCGCAAGCACAGTGACCTCAAGAGCGGCTGGGTCACCCTTCATTCCTCCCCAACCGGCGTGTGACGCACACCATTCCGGACCGTAGCCGAGGGAAATTAACTCTTTAAAAAGTGCTTGATGTATCTGGGTCCGCAATGGACCGGGGATGGATTGATAGATTATCTCCCTGAGCATCGAGTGGGAGAATTTGACGTTTGTCGAGTTTTCCGAGGAAAACACTCCCGAGTAGACAAGATGGTCGATGATCTCGATGGCGGCCGAAGGGGTCGATCCAGCCACTTTGACAACGACAGAGAGGGGGAATTCGTCTCCCATCGCCGACGCCACCCTTGCGAACCTCACGGTTTGTGGATCGGTTCCAGCAAGGCGATGGATATCAAGTTGGTTGGGGCGGGAATCGATCGCTGTAAGGTCCGTTACTGGTTGAGCTAACTGGTTTTTTAAGGAGCCTTCCACTTGGGATCTGGCTATGTCGCGCGCAAAGTGGATTAGAAGTAGGGGGTTTCCTCCGCAACGTTCCTGAGCCAAGGAAACTTGATCCGGGTCCGGATCTGCGCCACTGTAGCAGGCGATGAGTTCTCGTGCCGAGCGGTCGGATAGGGGCTGTAAATCGAGGTGGCAACTTACTCCGGAGTCGGATAGTTCGTGAAATAGGTTCGACGCTTGCGTTGGCCAGGGCCGAGCAGATCCAAGGATGGCGATTGGGGTGGGTAGTTGATTCAGTATGAAGTGGTTCAAAAGTGCGAGTGAGCCCGCATCCGCCCAATGCAAGTCGTCCAGAATGAGAAGTAGTGGTCTCTCTTTTTGGGTAAGGGCCCAGTCTTGAAGCCAAAGCGATGCGGTCGCCAAGCGATCGGCGAGGGAAGCCCCTCCGACGCTAGCAAATGGATTCTTTACTCCGAGCGAGGTAATCGACCGCCAAATACTTCCCAGTGCGATTCCGGACCCGATCTCGTCGCTCCGGCTCCACCCGACATCGAAGTCTGAGGCGGCGTTTTTGGCGAAGTTCAGGAGTCGCGATTTACCGATCCCAGCGGTGCCGGTGAAAAACCCACTCGCCATTTTCCGATTTCTGGCGTCATTTAGTACCGAGTCAATCATCTGAAGGGCTAAGTCCCGTTCAAGAATTTCGGCGCAAGCCACCTTGTCGTCCATTCCCCGCTCTGTTGCACAACGTGGTTATTGAAGCTCTGGTATCGAGATTGTATCATTCCTCTTGAGCGGGAAAATGAAAATAGGTGACCAGAAGTAGCGGGTCAATCAATATAAGTCACCGGGAACTGGCCAGTTTGATCGGGCCGGTTAACGTGGATTTTGAAGTTCGGCGCTATCGGGTCATAAGCGTGCCCTGTATCATCAACCGACAGAGAGCGGCCCGGGCCTTTTTAGTTTGCTAGTCTTGCGAGCTTAATGGCGGTTTTAAACTTGACTCTCTTCCCCCTGGAGAAAACGGTGGCTTGATAGACGGTGGAGGCGAATCGGTAGGTGAGGTATAGGCAAAGGACATTTATCGCAACACTAAGAAATACCTGCCCAAGCCCTAGCTGACCCGAACTCCAATAGATCGGAACCAAAAATGGTGAAAAGATCGGGATATAGGCCAGTAATCTCAATAGCGAGTTTTGATTACCGGACAAAACCGCAAAGCTCGCAAGGTAGCTCAAAAGCAATGGAATTTGGATGAATGCAGTGACTGATTGGGCGTCCTCCACCTTTGACACCAAGGATCCAGCGAGGGCCCCAAGCGTGCAGTAGAAGGAGTAGCCGAGAAGTAACCACATCAACTGGAGGGCGATGAATTCCAGGCCTGCGCCCCGTAAAATGCTCGACCCGACGGCCAAGGTGGTGATTATCGCAGCCAACACCGCAGTTACGGCTTGAGTGAGTGCGGCGGTTCCAATACCGACCATCTTGCCCAGAAGTAGCGACCTGGGGCTTATCGAACTCAGCAGTACCTCGATGACCCTCGAACTCTTCTCCTCGATTACACCCATCAATACCCACGCGCTGTAGGTACTCAGTAACATAAATGTCGCCACGAGTCCCACAATGGCTAGCGACAAGTCTTTTGGCCTAGCAAGACTGGGAAGAAGGTAGACCAATTTGATCGGCTTAGGCGAAAGGATCTGGGTCACTACGGAAGTCGGAAGTTTCTCAATCGAACCGGAGGAGAGTACCTTTTCAACCTGAATTCCCTGAGACAGGGCGCTAAGAACTCTAAGAGTCGAGGAGTTGGAACCTGGAGCGAATGGCCGCTTGAGTATGAGCTCAGAGTCGGCATAACCAATCGCCGCCTTAGCGTTGCGAACGCTTTGTTTAACATCCGTAGTGGTCGGCTCCACGTTGATCTTTAGATTGACGCCGGTTAGTTTTTCTACCCGCTGCGTTACCGAGCGGAGCTCCTTTACACCGCTTTGCGTAGTTGCGACGGTCAACTTTGCCCCCGAAGAAGAGATGATCTTCGGTATTGCAATCGCTCCCACGGAGACTAGCACCATTAGTACGATTATGACCTTGTAAGCCCTTGAAGCGAGCCTTTGGAGAACTTCCCTCCTCGCCACTAGGATGGCGACGGGGATAGGCCGTCCCCTAAAAAACAGATCTAGGAGGTTGGATTTTTCGTGAACCTCCACCGTAGATGCGGCCGCCTTTTTCCGGGACAGCGACCTTCGCCTTAGCAGGGCAAGTGTAATTGTCGCGACAACTACAACCGCTTCTTTAATGTGAGAGGACATCTATGCCCCTTTGACATTCACTAGTGAATTGGCGGCTTCAGAACTGGTAGCTTCGGGCCCTGCCCTATTAGCTACCGCCTGTAGAAAAACTTCCGACAATTTTTTCTTACGAAATGTAAACTCCCGTAGGTCACCATGTGCCAGTGCCCCTCGTAAGAGATCCTGAGAGATTCTCGGCTCGACAAGTCGCACCCTTACCCGCCCATCTCTTTCACTGAAGCCCTCGACACCGGGTATGTCGGAAATCCACCGCAGGTCGCGAGAAGAAGTCACTAACTCAATTTCTAGGTCGTCGCCCCTCGTCAACTCGTCGACGTCCCCGTAGGCGACGAGCGATCCGTCCTTGATAATCGCTACTTTTTCGCAGATTGATTCCACAAGGTCTAGCTGATGCGACGAAAAGACGAGGGTTTTGCCTGCCTTTACGATCTCGTGCATCACCTCGGCCATGGATGCCGTAGCAATCGGATCCAGGCCCGAAAAAGGCTCATCGAGGATAAGTACTTGTGGGTCGTGGATTAGAGCGGCCACGAGCTGAACCCTCTGCTGATTCCCTAGTGAAAGTGCTTCGATCTTGGAGCCGGTCTGTTCTATCAGACCAAAGCGATCCAGCCAATGATGAGCTTTTTGCTTGGCACTCTCCCGGCTTAGGCCGTGGAGCCGTCCAAAGTAGACGAGCTGGTCTTCCACCGTCATTTTCTGATACAGTCCCCGCTCTTCGGGCATGTACCCAAAGTGCTTCGAGTCGTCTTTTGTTACCCGTTTACCGCCGTAGCGAACCTCTCCGGAGTCGGGGGTTAAAAGTCCGAAGACTACCCGCATTGTCGTGGTCTTGCCGGATCCATTTGGACCCAGAAAGCCGAACACTTCACCTTGAGGGACCTCAAAGCTCAACTCATTTAGAACGCGCTTCTCCCCAAACGACCGCGACAAGGAATCCAAAACCAGTACCGAATCCATCCGAACCTTCTTGGTCAAAAATAGGGGGCCGACTGCCTCATGCTATCTGGAGGAAAAACCTAGCTGGGCACCCTGGATCGCTTTTATGTAATTCGGTAATTACAAGTCATTAGGAGCTCCAATGATACCTAGATGCCTCCATAGGTGTCCGTGGCCCTTAATCGTTATCGCTCGCAAAGCTGAGGCTAACTTTGGTGTGCCGGATAACCGAGATCGTCGAGTGCCTGGAGCAAGGAGTCTACGTTGAAGGGGGGTTCTTCGTAGGTCACACTTACCGTCTTGGAATCTACGTCTACTGCTACCTCTGAAATGCCCTCGGCACCAGAGAGAGAGTTTTCGATGGTCATCTTGCAGTGGTTGCAAGAGATGTCCTCAGCTATGAGCTTTACCGTTGTCAATTTGCTTTCCCTTCATGTCTAGTTTGAAACTTGCGCTCATTGAAACTTTGCTTGGTTGCCTCGGGACCTTTTAGGGCCGCGCTCCTTCGGTCACCACGCCCGACGCTGGTTGTTTTATTCCTAGCCGAAAGTTTTTAAGTCGTAAGGAGTTGAGGACCACCGATACCGATGAAGTCGCCATCGCCAGGGCGGCGTAGATCGGTGGTAGAACCCCAAAGGCCGCTAATGGCACAAGGATTAAGTTATAGCCGAATGCCCAGCCTAGGTTTTGCCAGATTATGCGCCTGGTCGCCCTCGAGAGGGAAATGGCGTCGGCTATCGCCGAAACGTCACCGTGTACCAGGGTTATGTCGGCACTAGCCATCGCCATGGCGGTTCCGGATCCCACCGCTATACCAACGTCAGCCACCGCCAGAGCGGGAGCGTCGTTGATCCCATCTCCAACC
>JAKAPB010000073.1:0-2528 GCA_021823045.1 Actinomycetes bacterium
ATGCGACGCCAAAATCGCTCATGGACTCTGCGAAGACAATTGCAAGTGCCGACATGATCGCTGGCGCAATTATCGGCAGGACTGCCCTCAGGGTTGCTAGTGCCCCGCTTCCGTGCACCCGTGCAGCATCTTCAAATTCGGAGCCGAGCCCGAGTAACCCTGAACTGATGGCCAGGTAGGCAAATGGCGTACCGGCGGTGCTCAGCACGACGATGACCCCTACAGGACCGAAGAAGACGTGATAGAAGGATGAAGTATTTATGCCGATGTTATAGAGGACCCCGTGTGGTTCAAATAGTCGCTGCCAGCCTTCGGTTATTAGGTAAGTGGGCACGAGGAGGAGGACCCAGGTCATCATCGACCACCATTTTTTGGCGATCACATTTGTCCTCTTGGTTAATAATGCGAGGAAGATGCCGCAAGCGGCGGCGAGAAGTGCGGAGAATATCGAGACGATCAACGAATCGAGCACACCGCGAAGGGTAGTTCCCGTCAGGGCGTGCTTGAAGGATGCTAAACCGGTTAGTCCCTTTGGGGTCCCGAAAAGTCCCGGTATGATCGCCTGTCCCAAGAAGGCAAGTACCGGTATTACCAGTAAAAGACTCATGATAAACCAGAGGAGCATCGAAGGGACCTTGGGTGTCCAGGATCCCAAGACATCAGAGAGTACTCTCCGATGCCTTGGGATCGATGTAGACGCCCTTTGATTTTCGACGAGGGCGGTCGGTGTCATCTAGCTATCCAACGATATTGTTGGTGAACCAGGTATTTATGGTTCCTTCCTGTGGCCCCCACTTGTATGGGTTGACGACCTGAGTCTTTATCGAAGAGATGGATGGAACTGCGGGGAGTGGATTTATTCCACTGAGGACGGGCCAATATAGCGAATCTCCGGTTGGATCCCCAGATTGCATCGCTTTCTGGCCAGCTGGCGACAGTACGAACTGGACGAATTTCTTGGCTTCGGCTATCACCGCCGTTGGCATCTTGTTGTCAATTCCTATTACACCTGGTATCGGGGTGGAAGGTGCGAGGAAGACCGTCTTTATGCCTGACACCTTGATGCCGGCTCCGATACCCGCCGAACTCTGGATGAGCGCAAGTTTGATCTGGCCCGTTTCAAGTGCGTGAAGGGTGTCTCCGTTGGTCTGGAAGACTTGAAGGCCGTTGGCCTTGAGTTCCTGATAGTAGGCCTCTCCCTGGGTGATCCCTCCCAGATAGTTCATCATTCCCGCCACGAACGGGAAGGTGGGACCCGACACGGCGGGGTCATTCATGCCGATCTGACCTTTCCAGTTTGAGGAGAGGAGGTCGGACCAAGTCTTCGGAGGATTTTGGACTACTGACGAGTTGTAGACAAGGGTCCCCGCCATGGTGAGGCCGGTGGGGATGTAGCTTTTGTCGGCAGGTATGAGCGCCTTGCCTAGCGAGTTGAAGTTGACATTAGGTTCCCAGCCCTTCAGCAGCATTCCTTGTCTGTCCATGGACGCAAAAGCCTCGTCGCCGTCTACCCAAAGTAGGCCCCACTTTGGATTCGAGGCCTCGGCCTGTATCTTTGTAAGTAGTGGGCCCGTCGAATCATCGTCGAGCGACACTGGAATTCCCGTCGCCTTATGGAATGCGGTGACGGTTGCTGAATCATATCCTTGGGCCGAATAGACCACTAATGTCGGCAGTGGGGCAGAAGCTGACGCTGGAGAACTCGATGTGGTACTAGATCCACAAGCCGCTAACATCCCGCCCGCTGCCAGCAAGGTAGCACCAACAAAGAGGGATTTGGAGCGAGTTGTGATCGGGCCGCCGGGCTTTACTCGACGAGATCCGATTATTTCAGTTTGGTTATTTTCAGTCACGGCACAATACTTGTCGTGCGAATGAAACGCCAGGTGCCCAATCGGTGAATTTAGAGTTGACTCATTGCAAATTGTTAGATAGCTCTGAGGAGGCCCTCGTAAGGCTATGAGAAATATTTTGTAACTCTGTCTATGGTCTGTCTGTGGTCTTAGGTCTGTCTTCCTGTATCAAGGGCTTCGCTAGTAGTGGGACTTTGGCTGGCCAGCCATTCAGGAACTTGACGACTAGGAACTTGACGACTAGGAACTTGACGACTAGGAATTTGCTGCAGAAAAGTCATCGACAGAATTCTTGGCTTTGTCCGCACAGTCCTGACACGTCCCCCAAAAAGTGATCTCGGCCTCGTCGAGGATATATCCGGCAGTTTCACTGGGGCTTAGACACGGGGCCCTCCCGACGATGCATGGGATGTCCCTCACCAGGCCACAGCTACGACATACGATGTGGTGATGGTTGTCGCCGACTCGAAGCTCATAGAGGGCGTTCTTCCCGGCTGGTTCGATCCTACGTATAAGTCCTTTCGACGCCAGCGAAGCGAGCGCATTGTAAATGGCTTGAGGGGAAGCGGAACCGAGGTGTTCCCTGACACCCTGCATTACCGTCTCGGTATCCGAATGGGGGTGGTCCTCCAAGGCGGCCATCACCGCAGTGCGGATAATCGTCGAAGATCGGAA
>JAKAPB010000073.1:2538-7808 GCA_021823045.1 Actinomycetes bacterium
CGATTTGATCTGGGATGCATATTGCGGCTTGGACTTTTCCAATTTTTCTCCTTGTTGCTACCCAGTATACCAGATGGGTAGAGTAGATCTAAAAATAGATGTATACTAAATTTAGAGTAATTCTAGAAAACGATAAAGGAGTCCAGGTGGCATATATCGAGATCGGTATTGATGAGAAGGATAGGAAAAGCATCTCAGAGGAGCTTTCAAAGGTGTTAGCTGATAGCTACACCCTCTACCTCAAGACACATAACTATCACTGGAATGTCGTCGGACCGATGTTTTCCACCTTGCATTTGATGTTCGAAACGCAGTACAACGAACTTGCGCTGGCGGTCGACGAGATCGCCGAGCGGATTAGGTCCCTGGGCCATAGGGCCCCAGCCTCCTATTCGGAATTTGCGAAGCTTTCCTCGATCAAGGAGGACGGGGAGTACCCCGACGCGACCACGATGATTCACAATTTGGTCAGCGGACACGAAGCGGTGGCAAGGACGGCGAGGGCTGCGATGGGAATCGTTGAGGCGGCCGGGGATGCTCCGAGTGCTGATCTATTGACTACCCGTATGCGAACTCACGAGAAGACAGCCTGGATGCTTAGGAGTCTCTTGGCCTAGTCGGCGCGGTGTTTAGCTTCTTAAAGGTGCGAACAAAAACAGCTCGAGGTTGGCCTTGCTAGGGTCAACTTTGAGCTGTTTTTCGTTGGCCACTAGCCAGAATGCTCATGAATTGTTGGACCTCTCGGCACGCAAAGCTCAATTTGAGTCTCCGCTAGAAGTGGTTCCAGCCGATATTTTCCAGGAGATATAGCCGTAGGTACTCTGGGCGGTCGTGGGGCGAAAAGAAGGTGTGTCAACCAGTAGATCTGTGCAGTTAATACTTTTGGATGACGAGTTGACCACTTCTAGCGGACAAGTGCCAGAAGCGATTCGTCATAGTTTGGGTCCATGGATACAAAAGGATCGACATACGCCGCATCGGGGATGTTGGACTCATCCGACGACGGTAATATCGTCACGACCAGGAACCTGACCAAGAAGTTTGGAGAGCGGATCGCAGTTAACAGAGTTAGCCTTGCGATTCCAAGGGGCATCGCTTTTGGGTATCTCGGACCAAATGGAGCAGGAAAGACGACCCTTATCAGGATGCTACTTGGACTCACCCAGCCAACTTCCGGCGAAATGGTGCTTAGGGGATATCGACTCCCAGCCCATCGCAGTGCCGCACTTTCCAGGGTCGGTGCAATTATCGAAGAGCCACGCTTCCACCCCCATCTGACCGGAAGGGAGAACCTCGAAGTCTTTGCGTCGGTCAGGGATAAGGAGTCTTTCGGGAGGATCTCGAGTTCGCTAGAGCGAGTGGGATTGGGAGATCGTTCAAATGAGCGGGTCAGGGGTTATTCCCTCGGTATGCGTCAGCGCCTCGGAATTGCCCGTTGCCTTCTGTCGGACCCGGAGCTTTTGATCCTTGACGAGCCGATGAATGGCCTAGACCCGGCTGGAATTCTTGAGTTTCGGCACCTGATAAGGAGCTTTGTCGATGAAGGGCGAACGGTAGTCATCTCATCGCACCTCCTGGATGAGATAGAAAAGACTTGCGATGCAGTGGCAATTGTAGACAGTGGACAAGTTGTAAAGCAAGGAAACCTATCCGAGCTGACCGGCATATCAACGGGTACGGCACTTTTTGAAGTAAATTCGAGCGACCTGGCTCAGTCGACGGTCGCAAGAACGAGCTTAGCTATCGGCGTTACTAGGGTCTCAGAGACCCAAGTGAGGGTTCAACTGGCCAAAGGTGTACTGACTTCGCAGGTCACGAAGGTCCTCGTTGACGCAGGTATTGCGGTTGAGTCGATTCTCAACGAGACGACCAACCTAGAAGACGAATTTTTGGCCATCACAAACAAGAGTGGAGTACAGCTATGACCACGATCGATTACGGATGGCTGGTTCGGTCGATGAGCAAGTCCGAGTTTACCAAGCTCACCAAGAGGCGTGGACTCTTCTGGACGAGCCTGCTTTTGAGCTTCGGATCTGTCGTCGTTTATTATGCGGTGCTCGAGATAATGCACCTCATTTCGCCGGCAACACACGGGGTGGCCGGGGGTGCACTCAATCTATCTCGGGCGATAAACATAGAAACCCTCATCGGAGGTACAGCGGCAATCCTTGTCGGTGCTAACGCCGGTGCCGGAGATTCAAACGGAGTATTTAGGGATCTGGTCGCAACTGGTAGGTCGAGGGTGGGCCTCTTTTTTGCCCGGATTTCCGGTGCCCTTGGGATGTTTTGGCCGATGTTTTTGGCCGCATTTGTCACGATGGCCCTGGTGAGCACTTCCCTCGCAGGCACGGGGGTTAATGCTGCGCCGAGCTTGGGAACACTCGCACACTACGGTGCGATAGCCCTGCTGTCGACGACCTTTGAGCTACTTTTGGCCCTCGGACTTGCCTCCTTCACTGTATCTAAATCGGTGACGATAGCGGTCTTGATGGCCTGGGAATTCATCGTCCAGCAGCTACTTTTGCTGATAACTTGGTTTGGAGTTACCCGAGAGATTCTCCCTCTTTCAGCCATCGGAAGACTCTCGCCTAAGTCACATGGTCCATTGCGCTTTGTCCCAGGAGAGAGTGCATTTGTCGCCATAGTCGTCCTTGTCGTGTGGACGGTGGTCGCCGTTGGAATCGGTGCCATCAAGACGAGGAGGATGGATGCATAAGGACGGCGGGGAGCTCACTGGCCCTAGGATCTGACCTAGTCATGACCAACAGTATTGGACATCTTCCTGGATCGGACGGAACGGCTGCACTTCGGCGCTTGTCGGGCAAATACTTCGACCAAGCGCTCGTCGTTGGCTTATCGCTGCTGCACCTGTCTACGGGACTGTTGATAGTACTATTTGTAAGACGAGACCAGGGACACCAAGTTTTGACCCTGATCGGGTCGTTGGCTCTGGTGCTAGGCGATCTCTCATTGATCAGGAGACGCTCTCAGCCAGCCCTAGTTCTAGTGAGCACACTCCTGGCCTTCTTTGTTGCTGAGCTACTAAAGGGATTCTCCGTTCCGATCTTCGACGCGCCTCTTGCGCTGATTGTGGCGATCTACTCATATGCACTAAGGTCAAACCTGTCAAAGCTATACAAGACGGCCCTTTTGACATGGCTTGGCGTGGTTGTGGCGATGTCGCTTGCCGCGCCCTTTAATTTGGGAAGCCTTTTTGGGATCATTGCTATTGCAACACTGGTAGTGGGAGTTGGTTCGACCACCGGTCTATATGCCGGAATTCGCCGGGATTACGTCGCTCAGCTATTAGAGAGGGCGGAGACATTGGCGAGGGAGCGAAACTTGTTAGCCGATAAGGCGGTCGCCGAAGAGAGGGTCCGAATTGCGAGGGAGCTTCATGATATAGTCTCGCACCATATCGCCCTGATGGTAATCGAGGCAAACGCTGCGCGGGCTACCTTGACGAGCCACCCCTCTAAAAGTGCCGAGATGATCGATCAGGTGGCCAGTTCGGGGCGAAGTGCATTGAATGAGATGCGACGCATGCTCGGAGTGCTAAGGACCGCCGACCTCGCCACCGCTCCACTTGGCCCATCTCCAGGAATCGAAGAGATCAGGGGGCTGGTCCATAGAACTGAGGAGGCGGGAATTTCGGTCGAATACGTAATGGAGGGTGATCCATCATCCCTTTCCGAACAGGTTCAGCTATCCTGCTACCGTATTATCCAAGAGGCGCTCACCAACGTTATTAAGTATGCGCCTTCTTCGCATACTTTGGTAAAAGTGGCAATTACTCAGACCGATGTTGTCCTGGCGGTGCTGGATGATGGCCCGGGTGAAGCATCAAACAAGAGGGTGGGTCATGGGATTGCTGGGATGCAGGAGAGGGTAGCCATATTTGGTGGAAGTCTCGTAGCAGGAAACAGGATCGCAGGTGGTTTTGAGATTAAGGCTTCGATACCGGTGATGGAACAAGGACAACCTTGATTAGGGTACTGATCGTCGACGACCAGCCTATGATTCGCTCCGGGTTCAAGTTGATCCTTGAGGCCCAGGGCGATATCGATGTCGTTGCAGAAGCAAGTGATGGTGAACAGGCGGTAGAGCTGGCGGAGCGGCTGGCACCTGACGTAGTCCTCATGGATATCAGGATGCCCCACATGGACGGGATCGAAGCCACGAGACAAATCAAGTCGTCAAAGGTCTTGATACTAACGACTTTCGACCTAGACCAATACGTCGTCTCGGCGTTAGCGGCGGGAGCGAGCGGATTTTTACTAAAGGATTCCACCGCCGAGGAGTTAGTCGGGGCGGTGAGGTCGATAGCAAATGGTGACGCTGCACTCTCCCCGTCGGTCACCAAGACGGTTTTGAACCTGGTTCGCGAGGCCCCCACCTTTAGGTATGAGCCGCCTGCAGAGGTTGAAGATCTGAGTTCCAGAGAGCTCGAAGTGCTAAAGTGCCTCGCTCAGGGCTGGTCAAATCAAGAGATTGGGGAGCACCTCTATCTATCTGAAGCGACGGTGAAGACCTACATCTCCAGGATTCTGTTCAAACTTAAGTTGCGGGATCGAGTGCAGGCGGTAGTTTACGCATATAGATATGGTCTATTTGGCGAATAAAGGTATTTGGAAACCAGAGGTTTTTAGCGACGAAATCGGAATAGAAACTGAAAAGTCGAACAAGCACCGACGGGTGTGGAGCTGGGACACCTTCGTTAGCCCGGTGACTTCTGGGCGGAGTGGTAATCATCTCTTGAGAATTTAAAGCGGTCAGCTAGCAGGGATCAAGGTGTTGTTGATCGGTCCTATTTCGCCCTTCACTGCGACCTGCTAATTGCACCTGCGGATGGCCGTATTGCTGGTCGTTTTATATTATTTTGCCGCTTTTAGTCTCAGACGGCTCGACTGAACAGTGGTTGGGCCGGGAGATTCTCCCTGTCACTCCAGCTTCGACAGGTCAGCTTTGACAGGTCAGCTTTGACAGGTCAGCTTTGACAGGTCAGCTTTGACAGGTCAGCTTTGAGAGAGGCAAAGACTCGAAAGTGCTTTGAGGGCTGGAGCTTATCCATTCGAAATGGCCAAAGTTGACCTTCGGAGCAGCGAATATGAAGCTACTGGAGCCAGCAATTGTTGTCTTTGGTATGCACCAGCTTTTTGAGCCGGGCGTAAGCAGCATCCACTCCGACCCGTATGATAGCAGCGACCCATTGGGCAAAAGATAGAGTGGCTGGTTTGCTCCCAAAATGGCCGTGTCGCTCCCTGGTAGTT
>JAKAPB010000074.1 GCA_021823045.1 Actinomycetes bacterium
ATTCGAGATTGAACTGAATTTTGGTCTAAGTTAGCTAAATGAGGGTACTCGGCGGAACTTCTAAGGGAAAGAAGATAAAGGCTCCACCAGGCTTGCTTACGAGACCTACGTCGGCTCGGGTCAAAAAGTCGCTATTTGGCATGCTCAGTACTCGAATCGACTTCTTCGGAATAACAGTCCTCGATTTGTTTGCCGGTTCTGGCTCGCTTGGGTTAGAGGCAATTTCGAGAGGTGCGAGTCAAGTAGAGTTCGTGGATTCAGCCCACAACGCCGTCCGGGTGCTGAAGCAGAATGTCTTAGGCATACCCCCCGACATAGCACGGACATCCGCAATAAAGTCTCCAGCCGTTCCTTTTTTGAAAAATCGAATTTCGACAAATGCCCATTACGATTTAGTCTTTTGCGATCCTCCCTATCTTTTTGACGATTGGAATGAGCTTTTGGGTTACGTGATTCAAGTTATGACAAAAGACTCGATTATCGTAATCGAGAGCGACCGTGAAGTAACTTTGCCCGAGGGCCTCAGTGTTCTGAAGGTAAAGGACTACGGTTCAACTGTTATAACACTGGCAAGTTTGGCCTAGACACTACTTTGGAGGCTAGATGATAAAGGCGCTCTACCCGGGCTCTTTCGACCCTTTTCACAATGGCCATGTCGAAATAGTCGAAAGGGCGTCATTGCTATTTGACTCAGTTGTCGTGGCGGCGATGCGCAATCCACAAAAGGCCGATCCGCTATTTTCGCTAGAAGAACGACAAGAGATGATCGTGGAGGCGGTTTGCCATATCAAAAATGTCGAAGTTGTGTCGCTGTCCACCCTGGTTGTAGACCTCGCTATCAATCTTGGAGCAAGCGTGATAGTCAGGGGCCTTCGTGTTGTTTCCGACTTCGAGGTTGAACTGCAGATGGCGCAGATGAATCGTAAACTATCCGATATCGATACGGTTTTTATACCAACTTCGGCCGAATATTCCTTTTTGGCTTCGAAGCTCCTGAGGGAGGTCGCTAGTTTCGGCGGGAATGTTTCGGCGATGGTGCCTAAGGTGGTGGCGGATGCGCTCGACGCGAAGTTCGGAAGATGATCAAGGCTCAAATGAGGATCCCGCCGAAGGGGAGAGAAGCTTAAAAGAATTACTCGATCGCTTGGTATCCATGGCCCAACAGGCTAAGACCATGCCTCTGTCGTCGTCGATTCTGCTTCCAAGGGACGAGCTGCTAGAAGTGCTCGAACTTGCCCGAACTAATCTCCCGAGGGAACTAAAGCAGGCGCAGTGGATGCTGCGCGAGAAGCAGGAGTTTTTAGATCGGGTTGAGCTAGAAGCTGAAGAGATAATGCAGGCGGCGCGGGCAAGGTCAGAGGGGCTAGTGGCCAAGACCGAAATCGTCCGGCAAGCTACCCTGACCGCCTCAAATATCGTTCAAAGCGCCAAGGAGGAGGCCTCCAAATTGAAGCTGGACGCCTCCGACTACGCTGACCAGAAGCTAGCGTCTTTGGAAATAGTGCTAGAGCGGACCCTCAAGACGATCAGGGCTGGAAGGGAGAGGCTCTCACCGCCTTTGATGGGTCTCGAAAACCCTTCAGAGCTTTCCGACAAGCATTCAGCCGAGTTGGATGCCTTTTTTGACCAGGATACCGGTAGCCAAGATGAATAGGGATTTTAGCTTTGGAGTAACCAAGATGCTTAGGGACCCTGCAATCGTAAGGCCGCTTGATATGCAGGGGCAGATACCCGAGATTTTCGTAACTTCGTCGTGGATTGCGAACAACGAGATCATCAGACTCGAAGGCATAGCTGAATCGGTCCACGAGGGGATCCTAGTCAAGGCGGTCATTTCCACTAAATGGTTAGGGGAGTGCGTTCGCTGCCTCTCGTCTGCTTCTGGCGACCTGAAGGTCTCTGTAATTGAGCTTTTCGAGGAGAAAGCGGACCCTGAAGGGGATACCTATCCTTTCGACGGTGATTTAGTCGATCTATCGGAGATGGTTAAAGACAATCTGGTACTGGAACTCCCCCTTGTTCCGCTTTGCAAGAAGGACTGCAAAGGACTTTGCCAGCACTGTGGTCAAAACTTGAATTTAGGATCGTGCGAATGCGATGACAAGGTGATCGACCCTATCTGGGAGTCGCTTTCCGAGCTAGAGTTTCCCGAAGAGACCTAGCAAATGATTCTGTAGGTCTCCTTCGAGTTTGACGATGCGAATGCTGCAGCGAAGTTGCGTTGCGGATACTAGCCTGTAGCGGCGCATGGGGAAGTCCTATGTCAACGATTTATACCTTGTGAGTAGAGATGGCTGTACCCAAGAAGAAGACATCAAAGGCCAAAGGCCGAAGCCGAAAGGCGAGCGCTTGGCGGTTAGAGCTCCCGAACAGGAGTACCTGCCCGTCTTGTCGCGTTTCTAAGCGTCCTCACCACGTCTGTGGTAATTGTGGATGGTACAAAGGCCGCCAGGCAGTTGAGGTTAGTTAGTTAGTTGACGGTATCGGTAGCTGTAGACCTAGAGGGCGGTGATGGTGCCCCTTCGGTCATTGTTGAGGGGGTCGAGGCTGCACTAGCGCAGCTGGACGTTCGCATTCTCGCCGTAGGCCGCAGCTCGTCGCTAGCACTTTTACAATCCCATGATCGCCTTGAGCTAATCGAGGCGAGTGAGGTTATTTCAATGGACGAGGAGCCTGCGTCCTCCGTTCGGTCAAAGAGGGACTCGTCGCTGGTTCGCTGTGCAGAGTTAGTTCGGGACAGGGTGGCAGAGGCTACATTCTCCGCTGGTAACACTGGGGCCGCAATGGCCGCAGCTCTGTTTAAGATGGGGCGAATCTCTAAAGTATCGAGGCCTGCCATCGTCACTCCCATTCCGGTGCCTGGTTCTACTCCGACGGCGCTATTGGACTCGGGGGCTAACGCTGAGTGCTCACCATCGTGGCTCGTGCAGTTTGCGATTATGGGTTCCGTATATGCCACCGAGCGGCTGGGCATCGAGTCCCCGAAGGTCGGTCTGCTGTCCATTGGAGAAGAGAAGTCGAAGGGAAATTCTCTGGTAAAGGAGACCCACGAGCTTCTCAAGCTGACCCATGGAATCAACTTTATCGGAAATGTCGAAGGCCGAGATGTAATGTCAGAGCGCGTAGACGTTGTGGTCGCTGATGGGTTTGTCGGAAATGTTGTTTTGAAGACTCTCGAAGGCGCGATGAAAACCGCAGCCAGGGCAGTGCTGGAAGCGCTTTCCTTAGGCGAAGACGGCAAAGAATTTGCGGAGAAAGCACTTCAAAAATTGATCCCACTGCTCGGTGAACTCAGTGCGGATACTTATGGTGGGGCCGCTCTACTAGGTGTCAACGGATTGACCCTTATCGGGCATGGTTCGTCTTCGTCCCATGCAGTTGTCAATGGAATAGCTACTGCCGTTTCGCTTGCGGAACACGACCTGGTGAGCAGACTCCGAAGGGCGATAGCCGAGGGATAGCTTGAGGCCGTTACTCCTTGGGCATCTTTTCCTCGGAGTTACAGGCGCGTGAGAGCTAATCGACACCACGCCGTGTACCTTGTTGAATTGGACCGGAGTTTCATAAAAGGTTTGCAGCCCTAGATAAGGATGAAAAAATGAGCGCACTCAGCAGGGACGAGATCTTCAGTTCGATCCGAGATCACCTTGCGGACATCTTAGAGATTGATCCCGCCAAGATTTCAGAGAACTCCTCATTTGTTGACGATCTCGACGCTGACTCTCTCGCGTTAATCGAACTTGTCGAAGCGATTGAGGAGGAGTTCTCCAAAGGAGATCACGTCTTTAGGATTGAAGATGAGGAGCTCGAAGAGCTCAAGACGGTCAGGGATTCGGTGGACTACGTTGTGCAGAAGCTCGGAAGCAATTAACCGGGGTTCCAATTGTCGCTGGAGTGCCGTCTAAGACGTCCCTCGGTGACTTGGACTTTGGCGGAGCTCAGATTCGCCACCAAGGAGGTCTAATGAGTCAGGCCTTTAGAAGGTTGAACCGGGAGTTAGCCGATATTCTTCCACGCGGCTTGATCGGGTCAAAAAGCCTAGATTTGGCTTTCAAACATCGTTCGTTAGTCAAGGAGTGCGATGTCGAGTCGAACGAGAGACTCGAATTCTTAGGCGACGCAGTGTTGCAGATAGCGGTTTCCGATTACCTCTTCAATCGACTTGTCGATATCCCTGAAGGTGTATTGACGAAGCTAAGAGCGTCGGTGGTCAATTCAGCGGTTCTTGCAGCAGTCGCTAGGCGCTATTCAATCGGAGACGTTATCGAGATGTCTAAAGGTGAGGAGTCTTCCGGAGGGAGGTCTAAAGGCTCGATACTTGCCGACTGCGTCGAGGCCATTTTTGGTGCTTGCTACGTGGAATGCGGCTTTGAGGTGGCGTGTGAATTTGTCACCGTCCTGCTCGGTGAAGAGATGGAAGCGGTCGTTGAAAATCCTGTTGCCTTGGGGGACTACAAATCGAGCCTGCAAGAGTATCTCGCTCGTAGGTCCCTAGTCCCAACTTATGAGATGTCCTGGGATGGCCCCGATCATGCTCGAACCTTTTATGCCAAGGTCTTCGCCGACGACGATCTCCTTGGAGATGGAACTGGGTTCTCTAAGAAGCAGGCTCAGCAGGAAGCTGCCAAGAATGCGCTTTTAGAGCTCGGTGTCGAGGTATAAGTGCCTGAATTGCCGGAGGTTGAAACGGTTAGGTCCGATCTGGAGAGAAAGGTGTTGGGGGATCAGATCCTGAGTTCGTTTCTAGATAGATCTCGGGTTTTTAGGGATCTTGACGAGGCGGCATTGCAGGAGCGTCCCCTGATGGGACGCTACCTTCTCGGAATTTTCAGATGGGGTAAGTTTATCCTAATGGTGCTCGGTCCGAATCTGAGGATTCTGGAGAGGGATCCAGATCGGCGGATTTTCCTCGAAGAAGGTCTTCTAAGGGAGCGGAACCTTAGCATTTTGGTTCTACACCTCGGGATGTCGGGTCAGATTCTGCTACTGGGTGAGGGAGACTCCGTGCCGCCGCATTCGCACATGATCCTAGGGCTCGCTTCCAAACTAAAGCTTGTATATTGCGATCCGCGTTCCTTCGGTAGGGTGTTTTTTGCTTCAGGGATTGGCACTGGGCCAGTGAAAGAGCTTCAACACCTCGGAGCGGATCCCTTGGCGGAGTTTTCCGACCTGTTCTTTGGTTTTGAGCTAATGGCCCGATCGTCAGCCGGGATTAAGGCTCAAATGTTAGATCAGAGGAAAGTCTGCGGTATAGGTAATATTTACGCCGATGAAATACTCATTAGAAGCGGAGTTCACCCTCGAAGAAGGGGTTTGACCCTCAAAGGGGACGAGGTCCTGAACCTGGCTCAAACGACACACGAGACACTCGTCGAAGCCGTCAAATTGCGTGGTTCCTCTCTCAAGGATCTAAGGTACAGGGATCTTTTCGGAGAGATCGGACAGTTTCAGAATTTCCACTTGGCTTACCAAAAGGATGGTCAGGCTTGCAAAGTATGCGGTTGCGAAATTACCAGGGAAAAGTTCCAAGGGCGCCATTCGCATTATTGTCCTATCTGTCAACCATTGATCTAGGCCAACTTCGAGAAGGATTCCGGCGATAATTATGCATCTCAAGAGCCTCACTCTGAAAGGCTTCAAGTCCTTCGCCGAGACGACCAGAATCAGTCTCTCGCCAGGCGTGACCGTGGTCGTAGGACCGAATGGTTCGGGAAAATCTAATATCGTCGACGCTATTACCTGGGTATTGGGGGCGCAGGGTCCCAGGTTGCTTCGATCTCAGAAGATGGAGGATGTGATATTCGCTGGGAGTTCGCAGAGGTCTGCCCTAGGACGAGCCGAAGTTACGCTCGTACTCGATAACGAGGATTCAACGCTTGAGATTCCTTCGGCGGAAGTGGCGATTACCAGGTCTTTAAACAGGGCTGGGGACTCGGAGTATCTCGTAAATGGATCCGAAGTCCGTTTGGTGGATTTGGTAGAGCTCCTTGCCGATGCGCATCTCGGCAAGAGCCAACATGTGATAATCGGCCAGGGTCAGATCGACCAGATGCTGAGCACACGACCGGAAGATAGACGCCAGATCATCGAAGAGGCGGCCGGGATCCATAAACACAGGCGCAGAAGAGAAAGAGCGGATCGTCGACTCCTTTCCTCCGACGCCGATGTCGAGAGAGCGAGCGTCCTTCTCCGTGAGGTGAAAAGGCAAGTGAGGCCGATCCAGGCGCAGGCCGCCGCCTTCAATAGAGCCGAGGAAATAAAAGCGAGGCGAGGAGAACTTCGGGCCTTCCTTGCAGGCTCCACACTCCAACGCCTTCTCGGCGAATACGAGAAGGCCGAAGAGATGAAGCAGCACTTCAAAGGGGATATACAGCTTCTAAGAAATGAGCTCTCCCGTTTAGATCTAGTAAAGATAATCCCGGAGCCGACGGTCTCTTTAGGCGAGACCGAAGTGACAAAGCGCGAGCTTGACTCGTTGAAGACCAGATACTTGGTGACTTCTACCAGGCTTCGAGAGAGGCGGACTTCTCTAGAACGTCAATTGGATCAGATGACAGTGCCAGGTGAACTCAAACGCATCGAGGAGCGAATTGAACGGGCAAGAGTTGAACTTGAAAGGGTATCTGGCGAAGCCGAAGAACTCTTTCTGGAGCAGGAGAGGCTCGAAGCACTTGCTCAGTCCCTAAAAGACTACGAGACCGATCCAGAAGGGATAAAAGACACCAGGAGGCTCCTTCTTGAAGTCTCAACGAGGGTTTCTGGGCTCGTTGCCCAGAGATCGGGATTGATCAAGGTCGTCGGCGAGATGGAGGTTCAAATCGAATCCCTCAAGAAGCGGTCCGTGGGGGCAGAATCCGCTATCGAACTCGCAAGCGAACGGCTTCTAAGGCTCACCTCCGGAGCTGAGGAATCCGTCGACCCTGATGGTGTTGCGGAAGGACTTGATCCTGATCGGTTGGCCGACGAGATCGAGGAGATCGAGTCCAAGATAGTTGTCCAGCGCAAGATGGTCGGTGATGCGCAAAGCGAGGTCGCTTCGAATAGGGCAAGTGCAAAAGCCCTTGAGTCGCTGCTTGGCGAACAGCGACGCATGGCCCGATTAGACGAAGTATCGAAGCTTGAAGGAGTGATAGGAGGACTCTTCGAACTTGTTGGGGCTACGGACGGGTACGAAAAGGCCTTGGAGGCCGTCCTCGGACACCTGAGCACGTCAATTTTGGCTGAGTCATTTGACGCTGCGCTGGCCGCTTTAGCGCATTTTCAGCGCGATGGCAGTAGCTTCTCGGCGATCATATCCGGAGATATACAGGGAAGCCATTTGGAAGAAGTGGGGTTCAAGGGGGACGCCCCGGGCGAAGAACTCGCTTCTAAGCTGGTTTTTTCCGACCACAGGGCAAAGCGGCCAGTTCTTGCTCAGTTGGGCAGGGTCAGGGTCGTCGCCGATCTTAGGGAAGCCATATGGTACCTGAAGGACAATCCAGATTTCGATTTTGTCACTCGGTCAGGCGAGCTGATACGAGATTTCACGCTTTTTGCACCTGGGACATCGGTTGCGCTCCCCCTTTCCGATCTTATGGAGGCGCGGCAGCGGCTAGAGCACTGGACTGTTGAATTCGATGTGGTCTCAAAGGAACTCGCTCTTCTCGAAGCGAGGCTTTCGGTGGCAAAGCAGAGATTAGCGGCGTTCAATGCGGCAGCTAAAAGGAAGGCAGATCTCTTCGCTGCAAGGTCGCTGGAGATATCGACTTTGGAGCGCGAAGTCTCGAACAAGAGATTTGAAAAAGAGGAAG
>JAKAPB010000075.1 GCA_021823045.1 Actinomycetes bacterium
GGGGCCGCCCTTAGTCCTCGACGCTAGGTCCCGGGGCGAATTAGCCTTTTTAAACGACGCTCGAGCTCACGCTATGGGGGTTTCAGAACTGATTCGGGCAGCGCGAATATCTCATATTGCAAAAGAAGATCTCGCGACGTATCTCGAATGGATAAGCTCTCGTCACTACTACCTTCTGAAATCCAATCGCTCTAGGCGCGACTGGCTCGGATGGGATCAGGACTCGTTGAATTCCGCATTCGGAGCTCTACGAAACAGCTTCAAACATGTAGTCGTCGATATTGGAAACGACTTCGAAGGATCCTCTGAATCTGGATCTATGGACATAGAGTCGAAAAACCTACTCGGAAGGACTGCCCTAGCGTTCTCATCATTGGTCGTGCTGGTTGGATCGGACAACACTAAAGGGATCTACTCCCTGGCAGCTATCAATCGAGAAGTCTCTCGATCTGGATTAACAAAAGCACCGAGCGTGTTCGTAATTAATCGATGTGCTTCGAGTCGACTTAGGCAGGCTATGGCAAAGCAAGAATTAAGCCAGCTTTTATCGGCGCCCACATTGCCAATGGCCAGGACCTCCGGAGGTGACCGACCCGAGGTCATCTACATCCCCGCCCGAAACATCGACCCAATAATTTCCGATGTATTGCCCCTGCCCAGTTGGATGGTTGAACCATTTAACGAGTACTTTTTCCACCACGCCCTGCAACACCTCGAAGTGCCAATGGCAGAACCTCGTCGACTAGGCAAAGCGGCGGAGTCATAGCTTTATTGGCCACCGGACAGCGCAAGGCGAGAAGCTGGGTGTCTGACGAAATGGCTCCCAATGCCAGCCCGATCAAGTCCAGGCGCCAGAAAAGTAGGTAAAAAATGAAACCTCCCCATGGCTAAAGTCATAGGCATTGTGTCCCGCACCCCATTCTGGTAAGGCTAATTTCGCGAAATCGACGAGACTCAAGAAAAGTTTCCATTCCCTCTTTGTCTGCCGGAGTAGCTTCGAGAATGGGGATGGCGCTCTCGGGCTGGCTCCAAAGTTTCCTCTTGCGGCAATGGCGTGCTGATCAGCAGACAACCTACAGGGAAAAGACTAATTCGGGCGATTCGTCGGGTGCATCCTTCGATGCTTTCAGATCGACCTACCGGCCCCTTCGGTAAAACCAGCACGGCGGCATTGGTAATGAATAAGCGGTGCGGTTTCTAAGGAGCCGCCAGCTTTGAAACTGCGTCACATTAAACCTTCCAACGGACGGCGTAATCCGGACACAAGCTCGCAGCGCTCGCTAACGGGTAAGCTCAAATCCTCCATTTTCCCCTTTGTTGACCACGCCAGAATCCTGCAAGTATCGCAAGGCAGCCATAGTCGAAGCGAGCGCTGCCCATTTGATTTTTTCACTCAATTGGGGCCCATAGACAATTTCCACAAGTTCTTCCTGGGTCACTTGGGGATTCAATAGAATAGCCTCGATTAGCTGGTCCAACCTGGCTCTGCGATGAGCCAAATAGTAACTAATGACCTCTTCGCCAAGACCCTTGTCCATCACCGGTCCATGGCCGGGTGCAAGTCGAGTGAAATCAACTTCAGAAACGCGATTCAACGAATCTAGGTACTGGCTTAGACTTCCGTCGGGATATGCCACTACTGATGTCCCTCGACCGAGGACGTGATCCCCGGTCAAGAGTACTCCTGAGGGCAGAAGAAAGCTGAGGTGATCCCCACAATGACCCGGAGTGGGTATCACCTCAAGACCGACACCTGAGATCGATATTCGCCCCGAAAGTTTTAGGCGCCTGTAGGAGAGCCTATCAAAACTCTCTGGGTGAGCAAATACCTCCACCCCCAACGTAGATGCAAGAGCAAAGGCCGCCTCAGAATGGTCCAGGTGGTGGTGAGTCAAACATATCGCTCTAATCTCAAGGCCACGCTCTCCCGCAACGTCAGCTATTCTGGCCAGGTGCGCTGGGGAATCAGGACCAGGGTCCAATAGGATCGCGGATCCATCTGACCCATATATTAGGTAGCTATTCGTACCGTCCAAAGTCATCGCAGATGAATTGGGCGCTAGCAATCTAATCAATCCCGCCTCTACGTCTTGCACAATGGCAAGCTCTCCCAACTCAGGTCCTATGGAAGTACGGGGATCTGAAAGAGACTCGGGAAATGTCACTTTTCACATTGTAGCCAATACATTGCTCCACTACATGGCGGTCCCATGTAGTGGCTGCTACCTAGAACTCACTCTCCAGCGCAAAAGAGCACGTCGCCCAGTTCAACCTTCTCGGTGCTTCACCATGAGTCACGAGCTCGACTTTGATCTAGGACCAACCATCGCCAACCCTTACAGCTCAGTCCAGTACTTTCGGAGCAGCAGCTCCGTGACAGCTACCGCTATGCGCTCTGAGGATCAGGCGAACTTCCTACCATTTCTCCGGTGACCGAAACGGCTTCATCCTCGACATGTATCATGCGATCGCCACCACGCAACCAAGACGTGACCGCCGCTATCAAGCAGAGCGCTACTGCGAGGGCAAAGGCGATGACTAGGCCGTGTTTGAACGGACCTGAAATTAGTGAAGGAAAGAACGAGTGCCCGTATAGGTGGACTAACTGCGCGTGCGGTATCGACTTGGCGGCCGATCCTAACAGCAGCTGGAGCGGGTTATATCCCAAGAATGCGGCGAAAATAGACGCTACGGCCGGTACTTCAGAAATACGAACCGCTGCTGGTCTAGGAACTCCATTAGCCATCAATCCATTCAGCAGGTGATGAGGTAGCGTACTGGACAGACCAGCAATCAATAGTGAGAAGAATATCCCCACCGAAAGCACCTGGCCGGTATTTATGAAGGTCGCCATAACACCTGAAGCAGCACCTCGGTCTGTTGGTTTCACGGAACTCATCACCGCCGAAGTATTTGGTGCCGCAAACAGTCCGAAACCTACTCCATTCAAAAAGATTATGACGGCGAAGTATGGATACGCGAAGTTGACCGGAAGAAGTACGAGACTGATAAACGATGCCGCCGCAACGAGCATCCCAAGTGTAGAAAAATACCTAGCACCGTAACGGTCGGAGAGGTGACCGGATATCGGCCCCGCTAGCAGAAAACCGAAGGTCAATGGGAGCAGATATATTCCAGCCCAAAGCGGCGTTTGCGAGAAGTTATATCCACGGAGGGGAAGCCAGATCCCCTGGAGCCAGAGTATCAGCATGAACTGGAGCCCGCCCCTACCCATTGCCGAAAGTAGGTTGGAAAATGCCCCCGCTGAAAATGCTCTATTCAGAAAGAGCCGCGGATTGAGCATCGGATGGTCGGACTTAGTCTCGTAGATCAAAAAGACAACCAGCAGGATAATACCGACGATTAGTTCGGCGTCAACATAGGGAGCCCTCCAGGACATCGATGCGGTTCCATGGGGTTGCACGCCGTATGTGATTGCGATCAGGATCAGAACAAGGGACAACCCAAAAAGGCCTCCCCCCACCAGATCGACCTTCGACTTCAATCTCGTCGACTGGTCTCTCAGCATGAAATATGCCCACACGGTCCCGATGATTCCGAAGGGGACCGAGACCCAAAACACCAGTCTCCAGTCCAAGTCGGCCAATAATCCACCTGCGATCAGACCGATAAAACTTCCCGCCAGACCGGCCACCTGGTTTATTCCCAGGGCCGCCCCCCTCCTTGTGGATGGAAATGCGTCGGTAATGATCGCAGTTGAATTTGCGAAAATTAACGCCCCGCCAATTCCCTGTACGACCCTGAGAATAATGAGCTCCATCGCTCCCGAACCGCCCTTGCCTGGGAGAAGGGCCAAGGCAGCCGATGCAACAGTGAAGACCAAAAAGCCTAAGTTGTAGAGCCTTACTCGTCCAAGGATGTCGCCTAACCGACCAAACGCGACCACCAGGATAGCTGCGGCTACCTGAAATCCGAGGAGTGTCCAAAGTAGATAGCCGACATTGCCCGGAGCCAAGGGTTGCAGGTTAATACCCTTAAAGACCGCAGGGAGTGAAATAATAAGGATAGATGTGTTCAAAAATGCCATGAAACTGCCGAGGGTCGTATTCGAAAGTACGATGTAGCGGTATGTAACCGGGTTATCGCGCAACTCGGTCAGCTTCGATGAAATAGTCAACTATGGCCCCTAAAAGCTAGGTCGATTTCTGCGAGGAACCTAGACAAACCGATGACGGATGGGTTCCTCGCCAGATAAAAATCCTACAGCTCAAATTATTTTTTGTTGCTTAATGCAATCAATTCCACCGCCAAGAGGGCCAACTTTTTAATTACCCTGCGCCCCCAGTTGACAAATGAAACATTTGTAGTAAGAATTAGCTTGCACGGTCGCCACAGGGAGGGTAGGGGCGGATGGAATTGGCAAAAGAACTCACACACCCATCGCACCGAGGTAACCAACAACTACTGGACACCTCTTTAAGCAGGACGATTGACCTGCGATCACTTGAAGATCGAGTCTCTGATAAATGTAGGTCTAAGAACTTGGATCCAGGCAATGCCGATTCTGCAGACGAGATCTTCGAGGTAATTCGACAGGAGGTTGTATCGAATCGAAGCAGATCTGCAAGTTCAGTCGAAGCAAACTCGGCGGAAAAGATATTTCGGTCAATCTGCGGCCTCGGACCGATCGATGCCGTGATGCGCGACCCCCAAGTCTGGGAAATCATAATCAATGCTCCCGATGCAATCTTCGTCCGGCGTCACTTCGGAGCGACAGAAAAACTGTCGGAATCCTTTTACGATGACGATCACCTCAATCGGACGGTTTCCAGGTTGCTCGAGCGGAGCATCGGGTCACATAGAAAGCTTGATCCGGTCGCTGGACTTCAGGACGCACAGTTACCCGATGGATCTAGAGTCCACATTGTCCATCCTGAATTAACTAAGTCCGCCCACCTCTGCGTCAACATTCGCAAGTTCACAGGTCTCACAAATCGTACACTGACTCAGCTAGTCCACAAAGCGATGCTAAGTTCTCCGAGTGCCGCTCTGCTCGTCGCCGCGATTAGGTCGAAAGCCACCATCATATTCGCAGGACCACCCGGTGCGGGAAAAACTACCCTCCTAGGGTGCCTGGCTGGCGAACTAGACCCTTCTACCCGAGTTGTCATTGCTGAGGAAGTTCCAGAGACGGACATACGTCTGTCCAACGTTGCACACCTTCAATCGAGGCCGGAACGGCAGGACCGCCCCGAAATAGATCTAAGACGACTGGTGGCCGGGTTTTTGCGAATGGCTCCGGATATAGCCATTGTTGGCGAAGTCAGGGACCGTGAGTCCCTTCCCTTTCTTTTGACCACATCGTCTGGGGTCCAGGGTATGACTACGATTCATGCCTCCTCAGCCAGGCAAGCTCTTTCAAGACTTGGCGTTATGGCCCAGCTAAATGGCATCAATCTCGCTTCGCAGGGGCTCTGCGCTCTGGTATCGGATGCGGTCGACATTGTGGCCTACGTCCAGCGCATAAATTCTGTTCCGAAAATTACTGAAATCATTGCTGTGGAGGACCCCCAGACCAAGGAATCCTCGGGCTTTACTACCACGTCGATGATAAAGCTTACTCCGCCAGACGACCTCGCATATTCTTGTGGTCCGGTCCCCCACCGCTTACGAACCAGGCTAGCCGAACACGGCTACGACCTGGGCGAACTCCTCGCAAACTGCAGCGAACGGCCTAGTGCCAGTAGCTAGTCTGGCCAACCCCCGACACCCAATGGCTGATGCTGGGAGTTGGAGGCGAAGCCCTACAAATCAGCCTTTTTAAAAGACCAAGTGGACCTTAAAGGAGTTTAAGCACCTTGCATAGAGACGAAACGCCCTTCGATCAAATACCTTGTCAGCCCGTCGCTTTAAGATCTACTTCTACTGACAGACCTGCAAGTGGAGCTGCGGCAAGAAACGCTGGTCGGGTTGATTCGGCTGGCATCGCACAATTCAATCCAGTGGTGACTCGAAGTTTGTTGCCCTGCCCCCAGATGCAAAGTGGTGACGTTGGGGGAGATTTTCATCGGTCACTTGACTCGGCACTCAGTTCGAACACTCCAAGCGCCAAAATATCAAAGCCAACCTTGGCGACGGCACTGTGGGGAAACAGCACGGAACTATCCATACAACCCGAGGCCCAGCTGGGCGACAAAGAAAGATGTGACCGCGCCGATGGACCGATCTTTTCAGGCCCTAATGGACACATTAGATGGAGGCGCTTCCGGCCCATTACCACTCGGTCCCGCACGCTTAGAGCATTGATCCTTGCCGACTTGCGGACTTCTACTTTTCCAAAAAGTTGCGGCGTTACTTCACGTTCGAGGAATGGACTCGCGCTAAGAGGCCATGCGTCGTGATGCCTGCGAACCTTGGCCGTCCGAAAAGGCACCTTCCCCATACCGCAGTCGCCGGTGATGAGGTCCATGCCCAGGGTTTTGGGTCGAAAGGATTTTGCGGGAACCCTCCAAACTGGCGAGTGTGAGTGATCCCAAGAGGAAGCTTCGTTATAGATGCGAGCTGTAGATACGAGTTGTAGATACGAAAGGAGATACCGTGCAAGCAATCAGCTACCGGGACACCGCCCGGTTACGGAATGATAATTGCCCGGAATACGGGATGAAAAAGGGGGTCGCTCCAGCGGTCCGAGCAGAAGTATCCCCGCCTGCGCTTGAAGCCGAAGGCCACTCGACTCACACCCATTCTCGATGAATATAAGACCGATAATTTTCTTGCTATGCTCAGCGGCGGCCCTGATCGGGTCGGTGGTTGTCACAAAAGTGGCAATCCCATTCATCTCAGAACGACCCTCTAAACAGATGAGCATCAAAACCTTGCGAATAGTTTCGGATCGGGAAACCAAGCGCTACTTAGGGATACTTGCCCTTGGAGCTGTGCTAACACTATTGGCAACTGGGTCATGGCTGCTGGCTTCTATCGGAGGATTATTTGGCGTCCTGCTCAACTACCTAACCCGACAGTCGGAAGCCTCCGCCATCCACGAGCAACTGCTCGAGGGCTGGCCCAACGTAATTGACGAGGTGCGGATCAGGGTATGTACCCTCGGCGAAGCAATCCCCCATGCACTGTTTTCAGCGGCCCAAGCGTTTGGCGAGAAGGCTTCGAGTGTTTTTGATCGTAGCCGCATTACCTGGAATTTGACCGGAGACTTTTACCTTGTGTGCAATCAAATCGCCGACGAACTCGCCGATCAGCGGAGCACCACCGTGCTCCAGACCATGGTACTTCTCCATGAGCTGGCCTCGACTTCCACTGAGTCACGCCTAAACCGACTTCGAGAAGATCGGTCTTGGGACCTAGCGGCGGCGAAAGAAGCGAATGCATCGATGGCTGGGGCGATATTTGCGAGGCGATTTGTTCTAGTAGTTCCGATTGGAATGGCTCTAGCAGGGGCGGCCATAGGTGGGGGAAGACAAAGTTTCCAAACTCCGATTGGGATAACGCTAAGCGCAGTCGCCCTTGGTCTTTTGCTATTGTGCTGGATTTGGTCTACTCACCTTATTGGGTTACCAAAGGCCAGAAACAGACGTTTCGAAGAGATCGAAGCAGCGCCAACTCCCCCATACAGCAAGAAACTCCTTGATCGAATCAGCTCACCATGGGGTCGATAATGGAATACAGCCTCGTAAGAACACTTTCGATTGCTGGATGTCTCGTCGGTTCCATACTCCTCCTTTCACAGGTGAAGGCATTGACCAAACGGTCAAGATACGAAAGAGTCGCCGAGTTCTTCCTACCTAACACGCCGTCAAGCCAAGATCCGAT
>JAKAPB010000076.1 GCA_021823045.1 Actinomycetes bacterium
CCGATCTAGCTTGTCTGGAGACCGTCACTGTCAGACCGTCACTGTCAGACCGTCACTGTCAGACGGTCACTGTCAGACCGTCATGTGGCAGCGGCTGGGTCGATATTTTTCAATAGCCGAGGGAGGTAAGCGAGAATGCGTTTACGTCCACCAAGCCCTTGTCGGTCAATTTCAATTCAGGTATTACCGATAGACCCAAGAAACTCAGCTGCATAAAGGGGGACTCTAAACTGGATCCGAGGGACTTGGCGGCAGAATTAGCGGCCTTTAGCATGTTGGCTACCACATCAGCCGGCCTGTCACTCATAAGGCCAGCTATAGGAAGCGGAACCTCAGCGAGTAAGTCTCCGTCTAGATAGACGACCTGTCCTCCTCCGAGTTCGGTTAATCTTTTCACGCAGGCGACCATGTCTAAAGCGCCTTGTCGGTCGTTCCCACCGATCACCATGATGTTATGGGCGTCGTGAGCGACGGTGGATGCTATGGCACCCTTATAGACGCCAAAGTTATCGACTATCCCGACTGCGATTCGACCGGTGTTTTTGTGTCTTTCGATCACAGATAGCCTGCACAGATTCCGATCTGTTGGATCCCATCGGACTCGTTTGGACCTGGTAATTAGGGAATTGTCTGCCACCGAAATAGCCTTTGCATAGCTGTTTAGCTCCAAGGGTACTTCGAAGTCCTCCTCGTTTGGAAGACGCTCTAGATGAACCGAATTGAAAAGCCAGCTAGCTGGTGTGGCATGGTCTATAATCCCAGGCAGTATCTTCCCACCTTCAGCAACGAGCCGCCCTTTTTGAAAAACCTTTTCAGCACTGAATTCAACAAGGTCTGTGAGAACTACGACATCGGCCTGATATCCAGGACCCAGTGATCCGAGGTGATCCATCCCGTGGTATTCGGCCGGATTTGAGGTTGCCATTACCAAGGCGTCCTCGGCCCTAAGGCCACATGCGACTGCGAGCTTCAGGATGTCGTTGATGTGACCGGATTCTAGGAGAAGGTCGGGTTCGCGGTCGTCACTGCAGAATGCGAGCCGATCGGTGCCGTTTTCGATAGCCGTTTGAATTAGCTCTTTTAGGTTCTTGGAGGCCGATCCCTCCCTAATGAAAACCCACATTCCTTTCTGCCTTTTCTCATGGGCTTCACGGTAACTGAAGCACTCATGATCGGACTCGACCCCGGCTACTAGGTAGGCATCGAGGTCGGCACCGAGCACTCCGGGGGCGTGTCCATCCACTCTTTTATCCCCTGCGGCGGCAATCTTGTCTAGCACCTCGGGATCGGCCGAGATAACCCCGGGGTAGTTCATCATCTCGGCCACGCCTATCGACGGTCCGAGCTCGAGTATCGCTTCGAGGTCAGAGCGGTCAAGGCTGAATGCGGGACTTTCGAATTTCGACGCTGGTACGCAAGGAGATGCACAGATTCCAAAGAAGAACGGAAGGCCGGCCGACGCCTTGGCCAGCTCTTTTACCCCCTTTACTCCCATAACGTTTGCCAGCTCATGTGGGTCTGCGGCCACCGCCACGGTCCCTAATGGGAGTACGGTTTTGACAAACTCGTCTATCCATAATTTGGTCGATTCGAGGTGCATGTGGGCATCTATGAAGCCGGGAACCAGGTGCCTATCGGTTACGTCTATGGTCAACTTAGATTCGCGCTCTCCCCATCCCACGATCTTCGTGCCGAGGATTGCTAGGTCAGTTCGCACGAACTCCTTGGTGGTACTCGAGAACACCAGCCCACCTTTTAGCAGGAGATCGCAGGGGGCGTCTCCACGGGCGGCCTCGATTTCAGCCCTCAGTCCACGTTCTTTCGCCATAACTAGAGGCTAGCTCTCAAAGGATATTCATCCTGACCCACGGGTTGAGAACGAGTGCGGGATCAGCAGCAGCTAACGGGAGGCGTATTGCGAACTCGACCTTTTCTGGGCTGCTTTTGCCGAGAAAATGTCTCCGCACTCTTCACATAGGTCGCTGACGACGCCTAGCCGTTGCAGGATTGCGAAGATCTTGCATCCAACACAGACACCTAGTGCGGACTCCGCTAGGGCGAAAGCCCCAAGTATCCAAAGCAAGTCGAATGCGACGGAATGAGCACCTACTAGGTACAGGATTAGCGTTACTAGCGAAAAGACCGAACCTATCCCTTGGGCGAAGCGCTTTGGCTTCCCGGAGACTATCTTCTCAGCGCCAAGGCGTGGAGCGACTATCCTCGTGGCGAAGCGACCTAGTGGAGAAAACCTGGGCCCCGCTGCCACCCTGGCGACAAAGCCATAGAGGAGGATTAGTAAAAAAAGTACTGAGTGGGTCATCTCGGCGAGAAGCACCAACGTCACTACTCCAGCCGCCACCGTCCTTGCGGCTTTCTCATTTACGGTCTCTGGGAAGCCGAAGATTTGTGTGGTAGTCATAAAGACCATAATACCGATCAACTTAGTCAACAATTGCTTAAGCCAGAAGAAATCCGAGAATTTCCTTCCTTGATCGCACGATTAATTGAACACCTTGCCTGCCACCTAGTGTCGCTTTCGCCGAAAGTTCAAACCGTCACTTATACAAATTGAACAGATCCACTTGGCCTTCCCGTTTCGCACCAGGACGCAGGATGGAGGTAGAGAAATTAGAGAAAAAGAAGAGAAGACTACGAGCTGGGAAGTGTTTAGGTAAATTCACGTTGTAAATATTGGTCACTTGCGTGAAGTTAGTCTTTTGGAGTTACCCGAGGCTTGACGGGGGAGGTACGAGGTGAAAAAAGCCATTGGATTGGCCCTGTTGCCCTTAGGTGTGCTCGCCGCCGCCTGTTCTTCGACTTCCTCAAGCGGTAGCTACTCTACCGCTACCACCGCCGCCGGTAACGCCACTTCTACGCCCATAACTCTGAGTCTGCTCAAGACAAAGAGTTATGGGGAGGTTTTGGGTTCGTCAACGGGACAGGTCTACTACATGTTGACCGCTGACTCGTCAAACAAGTCGACCTGTTATTCTGCTTGCGCCACCGCCTGGCCACCGGTTCAAGCTACCACCAAGGTGGCGGCTGGGGTAAGTAGTTCGTTGGTGTCAAAAATAACCAGAACGGGTGGGTCTTCACAGCTCGAATATGCGGGTCATCCACTGTATACCTTCAGTAGTGATGTGAGCCAGAATGCGACCAATGGAGAGGGAGTCTACGCCTTTGGTGGCTACTGGTATGTGCTATCCGCGTCGGGACAGCCAATAAAGACGGCCGTGTCGGCGAGTCCGTCTACCACCGCAGCCAGCTACTACTAGCAGGGTCACCAAAGCTCGGCTAGCGGGTGTGGTCCTTCGGGCTGGGGGTGGCGTCAATTTTTCAGGTCGGGCGACTCATCGCTAATTTTAATTGGGCATTTAAAGCCGGACTCGATAAGTCCAGCTTCGATCTTACTGGCCAGCATAGGTTTGCAGAATAGGTAGCCTTGGCCGAATTCGGCGCCCAGAGCTAGCAGGTATGAGGCTTCGGATTCGGTCTCTACGCCTTCGGCGATCACTTTTAAGCCCAACTGATGGGCCAGGGAAATTACCGTGGCCACTATCACTTCGTGCTGTTTGGAGCTCCTAATGCCCGTTACGAAGGAGCGGTCTATCTTCAAAGTGTCTATTGGTAGTCGATCGAGCTGTGCCAGGGACGAATAACCGGTTCCAAAGTCATCGAGTGAAATGTGCACGCCGAGTTTTCGTAGCGACTCAAGTTCGGCTCGCACTGCGTTTCCCGGCTCAAGCAATACCGATTCGGTGATCTCTAAGTAGAGAGAATCTGGATTCAACCCTGAAACCGCTAGCGCCTGGTGGACCATTGAGGTGAAATTGGCGTCTCGAAGCTGGGCGACAGAAACATTGACCGCTATGTGAAGGGGTGACCGATCACTTGAGGAATTAGCCCAAATGGCCCCTTGGAGACAGGCTTGATTTAGTACGAATCTACCAAGTGGGGCTATCAGCCCGGTCTGCTCAGCCAGCCCAATGAAGTGATCTGGAGGTACAAGACCCCGTTCGGGGTGACGCCACCTGACTAATGCCTCCAAACCCTGCACCACCCTGCTAGTGAGAGAAACAATGGGCTGATAGAAGACTTCGAGTTGGCCAGTTTCTATCGCTGTGCGCAACTCTTGGCGTGAGTTGAGCCGGTCCAGACTCCTGGGGCGATCGATCGGTTCGGAGTGAACGACAATTTCAGATCCGAGATCTTTTGCCCTATTAGAAGCGATCGCAGCATCCCTGAGTAGATCAGTGGGTTCGATAAACCCAGTTGCAGTTGCGATGCCGATCGAGGCGGTTAGGTTCAGTTCGTTGCCGTCGTCGACGCTTATTGCTTCCGAGATGACCTGTTGAACTGTACGAGCAAGGGCCTCCGTGTCCGATGGAAAGTAAACGTCGGGGGAGAAGATGGCAAACTCATCGCCGTTGATCCTCGCTATCGAGACGGTACTTGGTAGTCGGGAGACTAGCCGGTCAGCGACAATGCGCAGAATCGCATCGCCGATTTCGTGTCCGAGGCTCTGGTTGATCCAGCTGAAATCTTCGAGATCGACGTAAATGATCGAGAAGGAGCGTCCTTCGGGAGCTTTTAGGATCGACTGGCCTAGACGGTCTAGAAATAGGACTCTGTTAGGAAGATTGCAAAGCGGGTCAGTTAGAGCCTGGTTGATCAACTGCCGCTCGAGCATGTTGCGCTCGGTGACATCCTCGATGCTCACCAGGACGGCCCGTTTTCCTTTCCATAACATCTCATGGGCGTTGACGTTCACTTCTACAATGCGACCACTGGCCAGCCTGTGTCGCCAGCCCTGGGTATTCCTCACCGTACCGGGTCTTGTTCTTAGATGTTCGATAATTACATCGGCGTCCTCGGGCGGTCTTATGTCCGAAATTGTCATCCTGCGAAACTCAGCGTAGCTATAGCCGTAAAAGATGGTGGCCGCTTCGTTTACCTCGAGAAATGAAAGAGTTTCCGTATCGAAAATATACATTGGCTGAGGGTTAGAGGAGAAAAGTGTGTTGAAGGTCTGATCTCCTTCAAAGGATTCAATATCGTCTACGTCCGTAGGATCAATCTTGGTGATGTGCGCCGTGAGTGCAATCGGCCGATCGTCGGACCCCTTAACTGCGCTGACCGTCGTCCAACAGGAGATTAACGAAGAGTCGGGAAGCTGATACCGTTTATGGACCACATGGGTTTGAACCTGACCTTTTCCCAGAGCCCTTCGACCTTGTGAGTCGATCTGAAGGTCATCGGCGAAGGTTATGTCATCGATCGTCAGGTCCCTCAGCTGCTCAAGGCTCCTACCCATGACCTCGCAGAAGGACGCATTGGCGAGCAGAAGCCTTCCGTTTAGTCCAGCGACGGCCGTAGGCAGGGGGCTGGCCTGGACGCCGGGATCCAAATCGAGAACCGCATAATCCACAAAGCCCTGCCGACCATCGACCCTGCCTCTTGAACGAGCTGAAATATCCCAATTCATATTAGGAATAAATCCCCAAGACAAATTCGGGAGTAGGCGTGACGCATTTGAGGTTTATCCACACGGTAGAGTGAAAAATACCCCGCACTTCTACCCCTCTTTCCCATGCGACGACCCTGCAATTATAACATCGGCATGAGCCTTCAACTACTTGACGACCCAGATAATGCTAACTATGTGCAGCGGGCGGTTCATAATGTGAAAGCCGTTGCCAAAGTGTGTCAACTAAACCCAATGTACGCTTCGACAAGGGTAGTTGGAGCATTCCCTCCACATTGCCACCAGGTTGGCAACTAGGTAAATGGAGAAATCCTGCTCGGATAGGTTGACTATCTGCTGTGCAATTGCTGTCGAAATTGTAAGGTATCCCTCTCGATTGATTTGGAAGTTACCCCTCAACTGGCATTGGTTCGAAAGCCTGCTTATCGAGAGCGATGGGCTTAATGAAATATATTGGGATTTTTTAAGGAAGAAAGTAACTTTGCAAAGTGGATAAAGCCCACTCCTGTCGCCGGGTCGTATCCGGGTGTCGCGCTAAAGATCCCGTGATGCACATTTAGGTAGTCATTGTTGCCGACGGTTACATCAGATATAGAGTTAGAACTGATAGCGGCCAGTCGGTAAAGTGCCGGGGCAAGCAGGCCAAGTCGGTGGCCGAGGGCGGATATTACCAGGGAGACTCCAGCACCAACCACCGGTGCCGCTCCACTTGTCCCTCCTAAAACGTCCCACTTGTACTTGGGGGCATAAACCAGAAATCCCTCTGCAAGTGCCGAGACGTCCGGAACCTCCCGGCAGAGTGCTACCAGGTGGCAGTTAGTCACCGCTTGCTGAGAGTCGACGCCGGGCCCAAATTGGAAGGGTGGTTGCAGGTGGATCGAACTCGTGCCTCCACCACTTGCACCGCCGTAATTTACATCTGACCATACCCTCTCGCCATTGGGGGCCGATGAATCGAGCATCAATCCGCCTACCCCGGTAACGAAGCTCTGTGAAGCCGGATCATCTACCGAAAGCGAAGGGTCCTTTCCTTGGGAGTAGCAGTCTTCTGACCCCGAGTCACCCGATGCAAATAGAACGGTCTGCCCTTGCGCCGCAGCCTCGGCAAAGGCGAGCTTCTCGACGGCAATATCACTACTCGCCATCTGCGCTTCACACAACCCCCAGCTCCCGACGATGACTTGGGCTTTGTTCGCTATGACCATTTGAAGGTATAGCTGGTCTGCCATTGCTTGGGGTGCTGAATAGATGTCAAGGGTTGCCTTAGGCGCAAGGGAGAGTGCGGTCTCGGTATCCAGCTCGGCCTCTTCTAAGGAGGCCGTGGAGGCGTCGTGGGATCCAGGTCCGACGTTGAAGTAGTTAATTTTGGATTTTGAACCTACACAACTTCTAAACAGGTTGAGATCCTTGGTGAAGCGAGAGCTAGACGGCGTCGGGGTAGTCTTGGCAAACTCCGGTAAGGCAATTGTTACCTTCTGACCCTGATCTCCAGATCGATAAAGGCTATTCATACCGTATAACGAGGCGATCTGTGACGGGAGGAGAGCACCGATCTGATGAGCATTCGAAAGCGCCGCTGGGCAAGCTTTTAACCCACTCACTTGCGGTGAATTAGTCAAGGCGAGCCTTTTGTATTGATTCAGTTGAGCCTTGGCGACGACCGAGGGGATCCTTCTTAGATCGTTGGTCCTTCTCAGGTAGGGGACGCTTCCGTTTGGGTAAATACCAAGGATCGAAACAACGAGGGGCTTAATTGAACTCCCTATTTCCCAGGGACCGTTGGCTTGAGGCTCGTATCCATTGGCGACGTGAACTTGAAAGAAACTGACTGCGAGGGCCCTGCTTGCCTGCGACACTGTACCTTGCACCGGAAGCACTACTCCGTCAGCCCAAAGGCTGCCCGCCCGAAGGCCGAATTGAGAAAAGTACGAAGTCACGGCTTTGAGGTTTGTCGGGCCAGCTCCGAAGTCAGCGGCGAACTCCTTGGTATTTACGAACTTAAGGTATCCCTTTGAGGCGGGATCTGATACCTGGTAGACGAATTGCGAAAGGTGCTGCCAGGACCTAGGCTCAAGCACTACGTCGAATTTAACGGTAAGGTTCTGCGGCGAACGCCCTGGATGGTTATATACCGAGATAGCCCGGGGAGTGCTGACATGACCGGCACGAAAGGAGTCGAAGAGCAGCACTACAGAAGAGACCACGATTACTAGCCCCAAGACTAACTGCGCCCAGAATTTAGAATTTAGCTTGCCGGCTAAGTGCATTATCAGAGGATATCGAGTCCAGTGTTA
>JAKAPB010000077.1 GCA_021823045.1 Actinomycetes bacterium
AGCGCATCAGCCTGCTCTACTTCAGCCTCTTGGAGGGTGTCGCGGTCAAAGCCGAAACCGACCACGGTGCGGCCCCGATATGTGTCGGAGAGCCTTTTGAAGCTCCCAGCTTCCTTGTCTATCACGACCACCTTGTGGCCCGCCTGGTCTAGCCGAGTTGCTAACTCTGAGCCGACTCTTCCGCATCCAACAACTATTACGTGCACAGCATCTATGCAATACGCTCCGCTGCCCTTTTGCGGCCAATTGGGCCAATAAAGATATATAAAGTTCAGAAATACCTTCAGTCTGGTCAAAAACCGCATCTGGGAGGAAAATTAAAATCAAATGCAAAATGATTGAAATCGTAGGTCGCCTGGTGGCACAGACCCAGTTGGTGAGGAGGCTGGCCAAGGGGTGGTCTCGCTTCGGGCTGACCGCTGATGTTTTGGATCAAGGCAACTTTTAGTGGATTGATCACGGTGAGCAGACGGTGTGGCAATGGCTTGTAAGAGACGGATTTTATCTTGCAGCGTCGGAGGGCTTTTGGGTCTATGTTGGTTTGGTTGAGCGCTTTTGGGATTTTAACCGAGGACTAGGTATCGTGGAGCATTCTTTGGCCACAGTTTGGCGCTTGTTCGGATGATAGGGATGGAACCGCAGTGACGGATGTAAACGAAGGGACTCCTATCGTCGAACCCGGGAGATTTTCGACCGGAGGAAGAGTCTCAAGGACCCCAGGAGCCTTGCCAAGGTCTGGAAGTTATGAACTACCGGAGAAACTCTCTTATCGGCTGAAAAACAAGCTGCTGGGAAAGCCACTGGTCAACGAGTCGCTTTCTGGGGAGAGACTAGGCAAGCCTACCGCACTCGCTGTATTGAGCTCGGACGTCATGTCCTCTTCTGCCTATGCTACGGAGCAGATTCTCGTTGTTTTGATCCCGATTATCGGCGTAGCCGCATATGGACTCGTCTTGCCGATTACGGCGCTCATCCTGATCGTGCTGGCTTTTGTAACAGCGTCCTATCTCCAAGTGATCAGGGCCTTTCCGAAGGCCGGTGGCGCATACGTAGTGACTCGAGAGACATTCGGCCTGAAGTTAGCTCAGTTGGCAGCGGCTGCACTTTTGATCGACTACACCCTCACGGTGGCGGTCTCGGTATCTGCTGGAACCGACGCTTTGACCTCAGCGGTGCCTGCACTGACCCCCTATAACGTCGAGATATCGGTCTTTTTTGTCGCACTACTGGCTTACGGCAACCTGAGGGGCATCCGAGAAGCCGGAAAAAGTTTTGCAATTCCGACCTTTTTGTTTATCGCCAACATGGGGATAATGATTTTCCTCGGAGTATTCAGGTTCATATTTGGACACCTTCCCATGCACAGCATTCACCAGGCGGGCGCCTATCACGCCGGTCCAAGCGGGTCGGGCTTGCTCATGGGGGCCTCCCTGTTTATTGTGCTACAGGCTTTTGCGAGCGGTGGCACGGCATTGACCGGGACAGAGGCGATCTCTAACGGCGTAGGAATTTTCAGGTCGCCTCAAGAGAGAAACGCACGCAAGACCCTATTAGCGATGAGCCTAATTTTGGGAACGATGTTTCTCGGAGTCTCGCTTCTAGCTGTATTTACCCACGCAGTTCCGATGGTGTCGGGTACTCCGACCTTGATCTCTCAGATAGCTACCTATGTCTATGGAACTAGTCCCATCGGTCGTTTTCTTTACCTATTTCTGCAGATATCTACGACGATGATCTTGGTGTTGGCGGCCAACACCTCCTTCACCGGATTTCCATTTTTGGCCTCCTTCACCGCCGCTGACTCCTTTTTGCCGAGACAGTTCACCAAGCGGGGGCACCGGCTGGTGTTCTCCAACGGGATTATCGTCCTGGCCGTCCTGGCGGAGATCCTGCTGATAGCGACCAAGGCCCGAGTCACCGCCTTGATAGCGATGTACGCTATCGGCGTCTTCACCGGATTCACCATGGCCGGAGCGGGGATGGTAAAGCACCATTTAAACGTCAGGGAATCCGGTTATCGGTGGAGAATTGCGGTCAACGGATCCGCAGCCGTCTTATCCTTCATCGTCGACTTCATCTTTGCCTACACGAAGTTCACCAGGGGAGCCTGGGTGGTCTTGGTAATGATGCCGGTCTTGGTGATCCTGTTTATCAGGTTGAACAAGGTCTATGTGGAAGAAGAGAGCGAACTCGAATCCGGAGTAGCCGCAGCTTGTGACGCTCCGATCCTCAAGGGTCATACGGTGCTCGTATTCGTCGATCGACTTGACCTAGCGACCGCTAGGGCAATTCAATATGCGCGCGCTATCAATCCAGACGACCTCAAGGCGATCCATTTTATCTTGGATGTGAAACAGGCGAGGGAGCTAGAGGAACAGTGGGGTAAAAGGGGTCTCGGCCGAATCGAACTAGAGGTGATAGAGTGTCCCGACCGAAGGATACGAAGTGTCGCTTTAGAACTCGTCACCGAGTACACGTCAGATGGAGAGACGGAAGTTACCGTACTGTTGCCCAGGCGAGGATACTCGAGGATTTGGAGTAGGGTACTTCACGACCGGACTGCGGATTCCATAGCTGAAGTCGTGTCGCAAATTCCCCATGTAAACGCGACCATTATTCCATTCGAACTCGGGACGAAGAAAACTTCGCTGGTTAGGTTTAAATCCAAGAAGCCTTCCACCGCCGAGACCGCTTTGCAAACGGCGACCCAGCCGCCTGAAGGCGAAACCGATATCCATCTCATCGTTCCCGGAGCGGTACCTATTGGGAGCGTGACCTACAGAACCAAGGCAAAGGTTGCCGGTCGTGTCAAGCTCGTCAGGGTTCAGTCGTGGGACTCGGTACCCGCCTTTGCGGCGAGGATCGAGGACTCCACTGGTGGCATCGTGCTGGTTTTTGCTGGAAGACGGGCCGTTCCTGGTATTACACCCGGACGAAGGCTGCTGGTCGAGGGGATGGTTGGAGAGGTCGGCGGGCACCTCGCTATGCTCAACCCGAAGTATGAGTTTCTGGTCGGGCCCGACTCGGAAGAGGATGGCGAATAACAAGACCGATTGGATCAAGGAAATTTTAATTTTCGCCGTAGTCTTAGTGGAATTCACAGTTCCAATGAAGTTTTCTGCGTACCCTTGTTTGGATAGACGGGATCGGTCGGTTGATTAGGTCCATGGAAATGGTTTGGAGCAGATGGCAAAACCCCTGGTAATCGTTGAATCTCCGGCGAAGGCGAAGACGATTTCGCGTTTTTTGGGTTCGGAGTTCTTAGTTGAACCATCCATCGGGCATATCAGAGATCTTCCTCGAAACGCATCTGAAGTTCCTGCTGCCTATAAGTCGCTGCCCTGGTCGAGGGTAGGGGTCGATACCGATAACGGCTTCAAACCCCTCTATATCGTCTCTAAGGACAAGAAGAACCAGGTAAAGAAGCTCAAGGAACTCCTCGCTTCTGCGTCTGAACTTTATCTAGCGACAGACGAGGACCGCGAGGGAGAGTCGATTGCTTGGCACCTACTGGAGGTGCTATCCCCAAAAGTTCCGGTGAAACGGATGGTTTTTCACGAAATTACCGAGGGTGCGATCCATGACGCTATCTCAAACCCGAGAGATCTAGACCGAAACCTCGTCGAAGCGCAGGAGGCCCGACGGATCCTAGACCGCCTCTACGGCTACGAGATTTCCCCGGTACTCTGGCGAAAGATCCAGCAAGGACTCTCCGCTGGGAGGGTTCAGTCGGTGGCGTGTCGGATACTCGTCCAGCGGGAACGGGAGAGGATCGCATTCCGTTCGGCGGGCTATTTTGACGTCATTGCAAATCTGTCAAAGCAAAAAGATTCATTCGACGCAAAGCTGACGATGCTCAACGCTCGAAGGGTCGCAACTGGACGAGACTTTGGTCCCGATGGAAATCTCATAAAAAAGACCTCGAAGTCAGAGACGATTGTGATCGACCAAGAGATGTCGGCATCCCTGATTGGCGCTCTTGGGAGCTCTGAATTCGTAGTTTCCGATACCGAGACCAAACCCTACAAGAGGTCGCCCGCCGCTCCCTTTATTACCTCTACCCTCCAGCAAGAAGCGGGGCGAAAGCTCAGATTTTCTTCTCAAAGGACAATGAGCGTAGCTCAACGGCTCTACGAGAACGGCTACATAACCTATATGCGAACCGACTCGACGAATCTCGCCGAAGTAGCGATATCCGAGGCTAGGCGGATCGCATCTTCGCTCTATGGCGCTAGTTATCTACCCAGCTCCCCGAGGAGCTACGCCAAGAAGGTTAAAAATGCCCAGGAAGCGCACGAGGCGATTCGGCCCTCCGGAGAGAGCTGGAGAACGCCAGAGCAGTTGGCAAAGGAGCTCGGTTCGGATGAGATCAAGCTCTACGAACTGATCTGGAGACGAACGGTAGCATCGCAGATGAAAGATGCCGTCGGATCGACCGCAACGCTAAAGATCACTGCTCCGCTCATTAAAGACATTCCTCCCCAGGGAGACGATTCCAGAGCCGGCTTGCCTCGAGGATCATTGGCGACCTTTTCGGCTTCTGGAACCCAGATAACCTTCTTCGGTTTCTTGAAGGTTTATGTCGAAGACACTGACGAACCTTCGGAAAAGGACTCAAGTTCGGCGAGACTTCCGATCCTTGAAATTGGAGACCGACTCGACCTCTTGGGGCTTACTTCGGAGTCACATGAGACCCAGCCCCCCTCGCGATATACGGAGGCCTCGCTGGTCAAAGCGCTCGAGGAGTTAGGTGTCGGAAGGCCCTCCACCTATGCTTCGATCATTCAGACCATTATGGACCGGGGCTATGCGTGGCGCAAGGGCCAAGCGCTTGTCCCTTCCTACGTCGCATTTTCTGTGGTTGGACTATTGGAGAAGTACTTCTCTACCCTCGTCGACTTCGGATTCACAGCGTCTTTGGAGGATGACTTGGACCAGATAGCCGACGGGAAGCTAACTCCGAGGGACTATCTTTCCCACTTCTATTTTGGTGATGGCAAGAACGGGTTGAAGAACTTAGTGCAAGATCAGCTCTCCGAGATTGACGCGAGGGAGATAAATACTTTAGAAGTGGGTGCCGCCGAGAACGGTGAGATGATCTATGCCAGGATTGGGAAGTTTGGTACCTACCTCAAAGTTGGCGAACAGACCGCCCCGGTTCCCGATGACCTTGCTCCGGACGAACTAACCGTAGACAAAGCGATAGAGCTGCTCAATTCGAAGAAGCAGGATCGTGAGGTTGGGATCGATTCGAAGACCGGATTTCTGGTCATCGCTAAGGCCGGGCGTTTTGGCCCCTATGTCCAGCTGCAGGATCCCGATCCGGATTCGAAAGCCAAGCCGAAGACCGCTTCGCTCTTTTCGGACATGTCGATCGAGACGATAACCCTTCAAGACGCTTTGGAGCTCTTGGAGCTACCCAGGGTGGTTGGAGAAGATCCCGAAACCAAAGAGGAGATCATCGCCCAAAACGGGCGTTTTGGCCCCTACCTGACCAAGGGCAAAGATTCGCGCTCACTAGCCGATGAGAGATCACTCTTTAGCGTGACCCTCGATGAGGCTTTGGAGCTATTCTCAAAGCCAAAGGAGAATAGGCGTCAACGCTCCCAAGCCCAGACGGCAAACGTCTTGGGTGTCTCTCCGGTTACCGAGAAGGATGTCTCATTGAAGGCCGGGCGTTTTGGCCCCTATGTGACCGACGGCTTTGTCAATGCTTCGATTCCACGGGGGACGAACCCCGAGACCTTGACCCTCGAAGCTGCTTTGGATCTCTTGGAGATTCGAAGGGCGAGATTGGCGGAGACGGCAAACGACGAGAAGCCCAAAGCGAGGCGAGCCGCGCCTCGATCTGGAACAAAAAGGACGACAACCAAGAGGCGAACGTGATCCCAAGGAGTAACTTTGTCGTATTCGAAGGTGTAGACGGATCGGGTAAGTCGACCCAGGTCGAAAGGGTTGCGGAGCTACTTAGAAAAGAGGGAGTCCTGGTTAGGACTACTCGCGAACCGGGTGGTTGCGGGTTTGCCGAGTCGCTTCGATGCTTGATTTTGAACCAAGACAGATTGGACCCGTGGGCAGAAGCAATGGTCATGGGGGCTTCTCGGATCGAACACTGCAGGACTACTATCCGCCCGGCTCTCGCTAGGGGCGAAATGGTGATATCGGATCGATATCTGGGCTCTTCTCTGGTCTATCAGGGGATGGTCAACGGAATCGACGTCGAGGAGATCTATAGGCTGAATCACCTATCTAGTGAGGTTATCGACCCGGACTTGGTGATCCTCTTAGACCTGGAAAATCCTAGAAGAATAGGTGATCAGAGTACCTTCGAAAAAAGAGGAGAAGCCTTTTGGTTTGCGGTTCGTGACGGCTATCGCGAGCTAGCTACGAAATACGGGTGGTTCACTATCGATGCCGAGATGGAGCTGGCGGATATCACTGAGGCGATTATCGGTCGAATCTTTGAGAAGGCTGGGTCGAAGGGATAGATGCCAGCCAACAACCCGCCAGTGCTCTTTAGAGGCCATTCATTCGAGGATCTGCTGCTTGGTCGCGAGAGCTTGGTGAACGACCTCAGAATGCACCTAGCACGCTTAGGACAGTCCTACTTATTCGTGGGTCCTTCGGGGTCGGGTAAGTTCTTCGCCGCCAAGGCGATGGCGAAGGGAATCCTTTGTCCAATGGGGGGCTGTGGAATCTGCGGTATCTGTCTTTCGATAGAGGACGCAAGTCATCCGGATTGCACCGTCGTCACTAGGGCAGGTGCGACGCTTAGCGTCGAGGAGGCAAGGGCAGTCGTCTCGGCCGCCTCGATAGCTCCTGCGGTTTCTGAGCACCGGGTCATCATCCTCCCAGAGGCACATCTTTTTGAGCGGGCCGCCCCGGTTTTGCTAAAGACACTCGAAGAGGCGACCACGAGTACAATTTTCCTGCTGAGTGCCGAGTCAATTCCCTCGAATATCGTTCCATTGGCATCTAGGTGTGTGAGGATTGACGTGCCGCTTCCAAAGAAGCAGGAGGTGCTTGGCTACCTGCTCGGCCAGGGCGTAGAGTCTTCGGCGGCGGAATTGGCGACGTCGATTTCTCCTAATAGGCTCGATAGAGCGTACGCCTTTGCGGCCTCGACCGATGCCCAGCGGGCGATTACTCTCTGGAGTTCGGTGATCGATCGCCTTAGCGATAACCCAGCTGAGCTAGCGGTACTCTGTGGCGAGCTCGAGTCGACTTTGCCCACAAATCCGACGATTCGGGCACGCACACACAAGAGGAACTCGGCCAAACTCCAGGTAGATAAAGATGGTGTTAGCCAGGTCCTTTCCAAGGATCAGGAGGCCCAGTTAATCCGCTTTGAGCGGAGACTGCGCAGTGACGTTATAAGGGCGGGTCTCGAATCGATCCTCAAGAGCGTGGTGCAAAAGGGTGGATCAGGTGAAGTCACCTCGGAGACCGTGGGTGGGGTAGAGGAGCTAATTCTAACCGCCTCCTCGCAACTAAAGAGGAATGGTAATGAGACTGTCTTGATACGCGCTCTTGTTTTTGGTTTGAGCAGTCTATTCTTTTAATGCGTTGTGCCCGAGTAGCTCAGTGGTAGAGCAGCTCATTCGTAATGAGCAGGTCAGGGGTTCGAATCCCCTCTCGGGCTCCAGCCTAAGTGGTGAAGTGCGCCG
>JAKAPB010000078.1 GCA_021823045.1 Actinomycetes bacterium
CCGATCTTACCTCCCTCGACCGGTTCGGCACTTCGACTCCGATTGCCGACTTCCCGGGAATTGGAGCCAGTATTCTAATGTCCGCCGCCGCCATTGCGTAGGCGATGTCGCGCTGCAAAGAAAGGAGCTTTGCTACCTTTATGCCCTCACCTAATTCCAGCTCATAGCGTGTTACCGTCGGTCCAACGGTCATCCCAGAAAGCCTCGTCGGCACACCATGAGTCATCAGGGCACCCTGGAGCGCTCTTCCCCTATCGGCCAACTCGACCTGGTCGATCTTATTGGCGACGCCCTTAGATAAGATCGAAACTGGAGGCAGTTTCCAGGTCGGCGAAATCGCTCCTCCACTCGCTTTTTTGGGCGACGCAACGGCGGTCCCTACGCCGTCCAAGTCCGCTACCTCTCCATTTCCCCCTGAGGGTGCTTTTTCTGATAGGTCAACGTAGAATTCCGTTGACTCTCCGTCAACCCCTGATCCGGAGATATCGTCATCCTGCCCAGCTGGACCTTCGACTCCGGCTCCCAAATAGTTCGTATCGTCGTCGTGGTCGCCCGCAAATAGACCGCCGAGCACGTCTACCACAGCTTCCGGTTCGCTCTGCGCAGTTGCCGACCTCATAGCGTCGAGCGAAGACCTGGCCTTCTTGGAAAAGAGCTTTGCCACCCTATCAAAGCCGATTCCGAAGAGCCAGAGCAGGAATAAGACTCCGATGAGGCCCAGAATGATACTTGCACCTACCCTGGAGGCCACTATGGAGAGTCCCCCTCCGATCGACTCTCCGACCAGTCCACCGTGGGACTTTAAATACCCAGAGCTAAAAGCGAATCTTCCTCCATAAAAGAGGCTGCCATCAATAGCAGCAATATCGATGACCAGGAAAGTTATCTTCCACCAGAACAGGGGCTTGGTGGTTACTTCAGCCCTTGCTAAATGAGCGAGGGCGGCCAGGAATGTTACGGCAAAAATGAGTCCAGTTGCCGAAGCGAACAGATCATAAAAGGCACCCCTTACTCCCCTGCCTAGCAGTCCAAACAGCGAGGTGTACACCGAAAGCATCACAAAAACAGATACCAGAAGGACTAAGAGCGCTACGGCCTCACCAGAGAGGGGTTCTTTTTCGTCTGCCTTGCGATTCGGCAACTTGCCTGATGGACGAGTTGTCCTAATGGATCTAGCGGGCATTTGCTTTGCCGAAGCCGTCTTTGTCGGTGTCTTGTTGGTAGCCGTCTTCGATCGTCGAGGAGTACCCCTCTGCCCACCTCCCGACCGAGCAGAATGCGTCATTTTAGACCTACACCTCCGTAATAACCGGAATGATCATAGGCTTTCTCTTCGTCTGTCTAGACACCAGTTTACCTACGGCGCTTCGCACAGCTTTAGAGAGCGACTCTTTGTCAACATTACCGCTGGCTAGTTCTTTTGACAGCACTTCCCTGCTTCGTTGGATAATCTCCTCCAGTCGGATTGAACTCTCACCGGCATGAATAAATCCTTTCGTCGCCATCTCCGGACCAACCAGTATCTCGGCATTGGAAATATCTACCGCTGCGAATATGACCAAGACCCCCTCCTCCGAAAGAACCTTCCTGTCCCTAAGCACACCATGGGATACGTCTCCGACGACGCCATCCACATACAGATATCCAGCGGGGACAACTTCGGAAAACTCGAGGGAGTTACCACCGAGGATTATCGAGTCCCCATCCTGGGCTAAAAGAACGTTCTCGGAGTCGATCCCCATCTCCATGGCAATCCTCGAATGGTTGTAAAGGTGCCTATATTCACCATGGACCGGCACGAAGTATTCGGGCTTTGCAATTGCGAGTAGAGTTCTTAGTTCGTCCCGCTTTGCATGGCCCGAAGTATGCACCTTCGCATTTGCCGGGTGTACCACCCGTGCACCTCTACGATAAAGTCCATCGATCACCTTTCCAACAGCCGTCTCGTTTCCTGGGATTGCGTCGGCCGAAAGTATGACCAGGTCACCCCGACCAACCTCCAGCCACCTGTTCTGCCCCAATGCCATCAGCGTCAGCGCAGAAAGTGGTTCCCCTTGGGATCCTGTCGAGATGATGCACACCTTGTCAGGGGGATACTTAGACACCTCTTCTATGTCGAGAATCATATCATCGTCGATCTTGAGGATACCAAGTTTGCGAGCCAAAGCTACATTCTTGCCCATCGACCTACCGAGGGTGAACACCTTGCGATCGACGGCGATAGCCACATTGGCTATCTGTTGAATTCGATGAATATGTGAAGCAAAACACCCCACTATGATCCGACCAGAAGGGTGCTTTGCAAACACCTCCATCAAGGCATCGCCGACGACGCTCTCCGATTCAGAGTGTCCATTTTCTTCTGCATTTGTCGAATCCGCTAGTAGGAGCCTTATCCCCTCGCTCTTAGATATCTCGCCAATTCGAGCAAGATCCGTCAAACGGGAATCGACCGGGGTGAGGTCGATCTTGAAGTCGCCAGAATGAAGAATTACACCCTCGGCACTTCGAATAGCAAGCGCAAAGCTGTGCGGGACCGAGTGGGTTACCGGAATGAACTCAAACTCAAATGGTCCAATCTTTCGCCGTTCCAGATCCCTGACAACCTCAAACGAGCAGTTGTCCTGCAGACCAGCTTCGTCGATACGGTTCCGAGCTAGACCTAGGGTTATCTCCGAACCGTAGATCGGAAACTTCAACTCTCTAAGAAGGTATGACAGTCCGCCTGTATGATCCTCATGGCCGTGAGTTAGCACACAAGCAACTAGCTTTTCCCCAAGTTCTCTCAGGTACGAGAAGTCTGGAAGAATCAGGTCTACACCAGGAGTGTCCAAAGTCGGAAACATCAATCCACAGTCGATCAGCACCGCCTCTCCGTCTTGTTCGATAGTCGCACAATTGCGTCCTATCTCCCCAAGACCTCCAAGGAATGTAATCTTTACGTCTGAGGCCAAGATCGGCCAACTCCTTTACGAAACGCGATTCCCAACTTTTTAGACCTCGCCTCAAGATCAAAAAGCACCGCTTCGGCTTGCGCAACTAGAGCGTCCGATGGGTCAGAAATAGGAAGCCTACAGTTCCGTTTTGAAAGGCCCAGCGCTTCAATCATTGCCTTGGTAGGTATTGGATTGGGCGCCTCGCTCTGACTCTCAAATCGATAAGATAGCCCAAGAACCCTATTGATCTCCGAAGCCAGCCTCACATCTCCTTTTTCAAAGGCGTCGATCATCGCACTAAAGAATTGTCCGGCCCAGTGGGTAGCCACGCCAACGACGCCCACCGCCCCGACCGACATAAATGGCAAAGTCAACGAGTCATCACCGGAGTAGACAGTAAAATCTTCAGGCGCGTCAGCTATCAGCTGGGCGGCGTTTGCGACTTCCCCTGAAGCGTCTTTAAGCGCACAAACGTGGGGGTACTGCTCAACTAGTCGAAGCAGCGTGCCGTGCTCGAGCTTCCTGCCTGTCCTAATTGGAATATCGTAGATAACTATCGGCAAATCTGTGGCCTCTGCCATTTGAGCAAAGTGTCCAAATATGCCGTTCTGCGACGGTCTCGAATAGTACGGAACGACCGCCAGGACGCCTTTAGCCCCCAAGTCCTTTGCAACTTTGGTGAGCTCAGCGCTGTGGGCGGTATCGTTCGATCCAGAGCCAACTATTACCGGCAGGTCCGTAGCCTCAATGGTCTTGCGCCATACCTCAACCCTCTCGGAGTCCGTCAGAGTACCTGCCTCGCCGGTCGTCCCGGTAGAGACGATAGCAGTAGTCCCGGTCTCCTTGAGGTGAGTCGCCAGAACCGAAATCGCCTCGTAGTCGACGGAAGAGTCGACCCTAAACGGAGTAGCCATCGCCGTGACAACACGCCCAAAACTAACAAGAGCCCTTCCCATTATCTCGCCCTATCTGTCGACATAGAATTAAACATCTCCTCAATAAGATCGTCAACTCCCACCGTCAGGCCCCTTATGGTCGACACACCTCTGATCGCAATGACTACTCCGGGCATAAAAGAACTCCGGTCGTATGAATCATGCCTGATCGTCAGGGATTGACCAGTCGTACCCATGACCACCTCTTGATGCGCTACCGCACCTCTGATCCTAAGCGAATGGATTCCGACCCCATCCACCGATGCACCCCTTACGCCTTGCACCACAAATTTTTGAGTAGGGTCCGGCTCAAAGGCACCGCCAGAAGCGAACTTAGCACGGCTAATTCTCTTCGCCGTAGTCAGCGCTGTCCCCGAAGGAGCATCAACCTTGGTATCGTGGTGCATCTCGACAACCTCGACGGAATGGAAAAATGGCGCCGCCATCTCGGCAAACTTCATCATCAATATTGCCCCAATAGCAAAGTTAGCGGCGACGATGCACCCCACCCCGGAAGCTAGGAACTTCGCATTCAGATCGCCCAACTGTTCTTGTAAAAGACCAGTCGTTCCAACGACAGCGGAGATCCCATTTTCTGCGCAAAAGAGAAGATTTTGATAGGCCGAAGCAGCGTCGGTAAAGTCCACCGCCACGTCGGCTTCAGCCCTTACCACCTCGGTTAAATCTCCCGACACCACCAGACCGGTTCCAGCAATGCCGAGCGCGTGAGAGTATTCGATGCCGGAAAGCTTCGGATCTACCAGTGCAACGAGTTCCAGATCCGGTTCTTGAAGCACCGCCTGAACGACGCTCGAACCCATTTTGCCACCAGCACCTAACACCGCAACTTTCATGGGTAAAGCCTACAAGAAACAGAGGCCTCCTGGCCGTATATCGGCGAGGAGGCCTCTAAAACTCTAGCGCCGCGGATTTCTCCGAGGTCCACGATCCCTCGAGCCAGATGAGTATCCCCTACGCTCCGAATTATCACGCTGCGGTAGCGCCGGACCTAGATCGCCAAACTCTTCGATAAGCTCGGCCTCGAATGCCTCTTCAAAAGAGACCCTCTCTGCTTGGCCCCTCTTCGGCCTTTCTGGGCGGTCGGACGGGCTTTCTAGCCGGCTCGGAGCGTGCGATGATTCGCCACGGTGCTCACGTGGTGGCCTAGGCTCAGACGACTCGGTGTGAGACTCTCCCGATCCTTCGTTCGCAGCGCCATCCGAGGCCAACCTCAAAGAGAGCTTTCCACTTGGATCTATCTCTTCGACAACGACCTCTATCTGCTGATTCAGGCTCAAAACATCCTCTACCCTGTCAACTCTCTTGCCGCCGCCGATCTTCGAGATATGCAAAAGTCCATCTCTGGAAGGCATGATATTTACGAAAGCGCCAAACTTCGTTATGTTGACCACTCGCCCCATGTAGGTAGCACCGACCTCTGCAATCGGTGGATCGAGAATCTCGTCGATCCTTGCCTTTGCCTCCAAAGCCGCGGAGAGTTCCTTTGCTCCGATAGTAACTATGCCGATTCCACCTTGATCTTCGATGGTTACGTCGGCCCCAGTCTCCTGCTGAAGCGAATTAATGTTCTTACCTTTAGGACCGATAATCTCACCGATCTTGTCTAGCGGGACCTCGAAAGTCAGGATCTTGGGAGCGTTTGACCGGACCTCTTCCCTGGGCTCAGAGATAACCTTCTCCATAGCGTCGAGAATCTCTAGTCGAGCGGTCTTCGCTTGAGCCAAGGCATTCGCCAGCACTTCTGCCGGTATTCCATCTATCTTGGTATCGAGTTGTAGCGCCGTCACGAACTCCTTCGTGCCGGCTACCTTGAAGTCCATATCGCCGAATGCATCCTCGGCGCCAAGGATGTCAGTCAGGGTCACATACTCGCCATCTTCGAAGACCAAACCCATCGCTATCCCGGCAACAGGGGCTTTAATCGGCACACCGGCGTCCATAAGTGACAGGGTCGAGCCGCACACCGACGCCATCGAAGTCGAACCATTGGAGGATAGCACCTCCGAAACCAACCGGAGGGTGTAAGGGAATTCACTCGATGGCGGAATCACGGGAAGAAGTGCACGTTCGGCTAGCAGACCGTGACCGATCTCCCTCCTCTTTGGTCCCCTCATCTGTCCGGCCTCTCCGACGGAGAAGGGCGGGAAGTTGTAGTGGTGCATATACCTCTTAGACTCATCGATCCCGATAGTGTCGATGAGCTGGTTCATCTTGGGCATGCCGAGGGTACAAACATTCAGCACCTGGGTCTCACCCCGCTGGAAAAGGCCCGAACCGTGAGCAGTAGGAATCAGGCCAACTTCGACCAACAACGGACGAATCGTAGTGGTATCACGACCATCAATTCGAACTTTATCGTGGATGATTCGATGTCTGATTACCTTTTTTAGTACTGACTTCAAAGCGGCCTTTGCCTTGCTCGCTTCGTCGGGAAACTCCTCCGCTAACACTGCGAGAGTCTCGTTCGTTGCCGCGTCGATCGCCGACTGCCTTTCGGACTTTTGTGCGATCGAGTTAGCCTCCGTTAGCTTCGGCCAAGCAAGCTCGGTCGCCCTTATGTAAAGAGCCTCCGAATAGTCGTTCTGGACATTCCAAACTAGGGCTTCTTTGAGCGGTGCCTTGGCCTTCAGCTCGTATTGAGCTTCGATCGACTTTTTGATCCAAGATTTTGCGTACTCGAGGCCGGAAGCGATCACATCTTCGGTTGCGAAAGGGGCTCCCCCAGCGTAGGACGCCCAGGCGGATTCCGTGCCGCCCGCTTCGACCATCAATATAGCGACGTCGCTTTGGTCCGCAGTAAGTCGACCCGCTACCACAAGCTCGAAGGTGGACCTGTCTCCCTCTTGGTATGTTGGATGAGCTAGCCAGTTACCCTCTTCGGTCCAGGCAATGCGGACCGCACCGACTGGCCCTTCGAAAGGAATCCCCGATATCAGTAGTGCACACGAAGCGGCATTGATTGCTATGACGTCATGAGGGTTTTCTAGATCTGCTCCGAGTATCGTCCCGACTACGTGCACGTCATTCCTGAAACCGCCAGGAAAACACGGACGAAGCGGCCTATCTATCAGGCGACTAGTAAGTATCGCCTGGTCAGTAGCGCGGCCCTCTCTGCGGAAAAAAGACCCCGGAATCTTCCCAGCGGCGTACATCCGCTCTTCTATATCTACCGTAAGTGGGAAAAAATCGATGCCTTCCCTCACGGACTTAGAAGCAGTCGCGGTAACAAGCACCACCGTATCGCCTATCCGGGCGACGACGGCGCCGTCTGCTTGCATTGCAAACTTCCCGGTTTCAAAACTTAGAACTTTGGAACTGCCCTCTATAGGGCTAGAAACGGAGTACGTCTCCGACATGTCTCTCCTGTCATTGGGGGAATCTCTGCCCCGCTCTGTTGAACGGTCTTGGCGCCCATTGCGCTATGGAATCCGTCTATATGGGAGCCGACCTGAAACAGTTTCCAGTGGTCAACACCTTGAACCCAAGGGGTGCTCACCACTGGCAGCTGATTCAAGCCGGAGTATTGCATATGTCGGGGAGAGTCTTTGACCACCCCCCGACTCTGTTTGTTATCTCCTAATACCTAACCTGGTAATTAGGTTACGATAGCGCTCAACATCCTTGCGCTTGAGGTAGTCAAGCAACCTGCGGCGATGTCCGATC
>JAKAPB010000079.1 GCA_021823045.1 Actinomycetes bacterium
ACACTTAGGCCAATAACCGGATGGCAGACAACCCCGGGAGAGCGAGCAAGGTACCTGTGAAAGCGAGGTTGACCATGAGCGAAGATATTACCACGGAAGAATTAGAGTGGGGCGAACCGGTACGACGAACCGGAAGTAAGAGGAAGCTCGCCGCAGTCGTTTCGGTGCGATTCACACCTGAAGAGCTTGCTCGCTTGCGCAAGTCGCTGCCCGATGGCAACCTCTCTCAGTTTGTCCGCCAGGCGGCATTACAGGCCATAGATGGTCCCAAAATGGTCTCCGGTCCAGTCGATTCCTACGATACCGATTTTGAGGTGCCGTTGACGATCTGGGACAATTTCGCCTACTTGAGCGCCTCAGTCACCGGTACCATTTTCTTTCAGGCGGTGGAAATGTCTAACCTTGAGACAGTTCGATAGCAACCAGGGTACGGGCTAATAAACGTCAATACCGGCTATGACTGCTCGACTCGTTACAGGGCCCAGTGCTCGGGTCGGTGTCACCAGCCGCAAGGTGGGCAGCCGTTGGGTCAGACGGGGAACTGATCGATGATGCCTTCGTAGGTGTCTTGGGCGTCGGCTAGGGCGATCCGGCTGTAGATTTCGAGGGATTGGCGGCTGGCGTGGCCGCTGTAGGGCTGGATCAGGGCGTCGTCGATGCCTTGGGTCTTCAGCCAGGTGAAGAGGAAGTGGCGGAGCCTCCGACCAGGGTCCAACAATCGATCAGCTCCTCCGCCCCCCACTCTCGGCGCACTCCGCCCCCTCCCCGTGCTCGGTCCTCACCGGAGGCCGACTCTAGTAGCTCCTACCATAGCCGAAGTGCCGAGAACAGGTGGAGTCGGCACTTTTGTACCTAGGCAGCCCCATCGGCGTTGTGGCCACCAGGGAAAACACGGGCTACGACCCCACGATTGCCAACTCCACTACAACAAGCGGCACTTCGACACCGCAGGGGGCCGCTGCCCACCTTGCGGCTGGTGACACCGACCCGAGCTCTGGGCCTTGAAACTGTCAGCACAACAAAAAGCGTGATCCTTCTATGTGGCGTATTCGGATTGAGCCAGCCGCAATTAACCTAATTTTACCTTTTCGAGGGGATGGGCAATAATAGCCAGCTTCGGGTTTTCTCTGCACCTACACTAAAGGGGGAACGATTATGCGAGGTGGAATGCAGAAACGCCCAAGTGAGTCTCGGTCTCTGCGCTATTCGTGTCGGCGTTGACGGTGTCAGTAGCGTTCGTCGCCCGGTGCAAGACGCAGTGGCCATCAGGGCATCGATCTCAAACGGACTCCATTCGCCCTGTTTGGCGCCTTTCGGGCTGTCCGGTGACTCCGGGACGGAAACCCCGGCAGGTGGGGGGGTCCAAGTGAGCGGAGAACGTCCGGACAGTGGCATCAGTCTCGCTTGTACCGACCCCTCGTCGCCACTAGGGCTGGTATCTCCAGCGGCGCCGACGGACTGGTTGGTGATCTGTCGCAATCTCTGGTTGTGACATGAATCGTGACGTGACCGCCGTTTCAGCCGGAGATCCACCGGGTCGATGGCCCGCATTGGCAATGCTCGCTTTTGCGATGCTGTTGGCCATGACAACTTGGTTCAGCGCATCTGCAGTGCTTCCCCAGGTGCGGGCCCAGTGGCATCTCTCTGTGACGGCTGCATCATTTCTTACTATCGCAGTCCAGTTGGGTTTCATCGTTGGTGCGGTCGTTTCTGCAGTGCTCAGCTTGGCCGATCTTCTGGCTCCCCGGAGGCTCATACTCTACGGTGCTATCGGTGCTGCCGCCTTCAACTCGCTGTTGGTAGCTAGCCACGGACCGGCCAGCGCACTTCCGCTTCGTTTCGCCACCGGCGTCTGCTTGGCGGGAGTGTACCCGCCCGCCCTAAAAGCAATGGCAACCTGGTTCCGACGTAGGCGGGGTACGGCTCTGGGCATCATGGTCGGTGCCTTGACGCTCGGATCGGCAACGCCACAACTCGTCGTTGGTCTCGGCGGGATAGGTTGGCAAACGGTCATATTTATCACGTCTTTGCTCACACTGACCGGCGGCTTCCTGGCCGAGACAATCGGAAGAGATGGCCCCTTCCCGTTCCCGAAGGCAAAGTTCGACCCAACCCAGGCTCGCCGGGTCATAGCCAACCGTGGAGTTCGGTTGGCTAGTATCGGCTACTTCGGGCACATGTGGGAGCTCTACGCTATGTGGGCTTGGTTCAGTGTCTTTTTCGCGGATGTTCTTGCTGATCACAATGGTAGTGATCCGTACCGTGGTGCAGCGCTAGCGACATTCGCTGTGATTGGGATCGGTGCGGTCGGGAGCTGGGTCGGCGGAGTCCTAAGCGATCGCTGGGGCCGTACCCAAGCTGCTGGCCTCGCTATGGCCCTTTCGGGAAGTACTGCGCTGGTCATCGGTTTTACCAGTCGTCTTCCTGTCCCTGTAGTGTTTGGAATCGGCCTTTTTTGGGGTTTCTGGGTGGTCGCCGACTCGGCACAATTTTCCGCTATCGTGATCGAGGTATCCGATCAGAGTTACGTCGGCACGGCTGTTACCCTGCAGTTGGCGGTGGGTTTCGTGCTCACGGTCGTTACTATCTGGATAGTTCCCATCTTGGTTCATACCGGGAGCTGGGCTTGGGGGTTCGGTATCCTCGCTCCTGGGCCGTTCGTAGGGATGATCGCTATGGCACGGCTACGCAGAGCGCCAGAAGCGGCTCTAATCGCCGTAGGTCACCGGCGCTAATGGGTATCCTGACCGGCCGACCCGATCTAGCTTTGTCCAATCCAGTTCCTGAGGCTCAAGAAGATAGGATAGCTGTACCCTAGTGACGGCCTGACGTCTTTGATAGTTGGAGCCAACAGCTCCATCGATGCACAGACCATTGCTGGCTGTGCCCGACGGGCCAGTCAAACCCCGCCAGTTATCGCCAGCCATGTGACATCCATGGTGGAGGTCGGGGTTCGAGGCGGAAGTCCGACCTGGGGAACACATCAATTTCACAAGCGACTATCTCTGGCTCAACGGCTTCAAGGTCGGCACAGGGCGATTCAGGCCATTACGCTCGCTTCCGAATCCTTAGCGTACTCTGTGATCCGTTTTCTGAGGTGTGACCCCAATCAAGACCTTCGCCAACTAGACGCACAGCCGATAGCACCGCTGTTCTCGCACGACGACCAACCCGATTGCATTGAGATCATTCCTTCAGCCAGAAGCGTATGTTGGTAATCTGGACACCTGCTTTAGCTGGGTAAGCTCAGAAAAGTGTGGAAACTATTTGAATCTTGCTAACGCAACATAAAGAAATGGATAGATAATGGAAGTCACGATAAAGGGAAACAAGCTTCTGATAGAGATTGAGCTTCAAGAGCCAACACCATCTTCATCGGGCAAGACCCTTGTCGTAGCTACTACCCACGGCAACACCGTCACTAACGCCATGATTAACGACAAGCCGGTGATAATCGGGCTAAATGCCTATATCAAGCCGTGACGGACGGGGAGGTTTATATTTGATCAGAAATATCCCCACTTGAGAGACGAGAGTCCTTGCTGTTAGGGACCCTGCAGAAGCTGCCTGGTTCCATTAGACCTCCAAAGCCATGACCTGGATGGTGCGAGGACATATTCCCAAGCTGGCTTTGAGTCGCGACCAGTCGGAACTAAGGCTGCGAGTTCTGAATCAGTGATCTCTATTCTTGTCAACCAATAGCCTGAAAGTGGCGATTTTCTACAGAACCATTTAGCAGCTTCGGGCGATGAAAGTCCAGACGGAAAGCAAAGATGCGGCGATAGAGTTAGAAATTTCGAACATTCGATGTGACGTGCAATTGCGAATATACAAGTGTGCCGATAACCAAACACCGTCAGTAGATCGGGAACGCATCTAACAAGTCGAAAATACTGGCGGCCAAAGAGTGAATATGAAACCCTATCGATAGAAGTACCGACGCATTTCTACCGTATGTCAGGCCCTTTGTACCATAGAACAGGCGAATCAGGGTACCCTAAGAGAAAACAGGAGGGCGGCATAATGTCCGTTTTGGCAAGCTCAGATGAGAAGTTAGTCAAGTCCCTCGAACGCGTCCGCGACCTAGGAGAGGTCTTCACTCCTAACGCCACGGTTCAAGCGATGCTCGACCTCCTACCGCTTAACATCTGGACACCACACCCCTCTACTACATTCCTCGAGCCAGCGTGTGGTGATGGCAACTTCTTAGTAGCCATCTTGGACCGTAAGCTTGAGCGCATAGCGAAGGACTTTTCCAACGGCAGTCTTTTTGCCGGTAATAAACCTGAGGCCGCCCAGTTCCACGCACTCGAAGCACTCGCATCCATCTATGCAGTGGACATTTCGACCGATAACATCATCGGTGGGACACCCGAACACGAAGTTGGAGCGCGCACCCGACTACTTACGATGTTTAAGGACTGGAACCATGAAGCTCTCGGTAAGCGCCTCACCGAGCGCAGCCTCGTTCTTCGCGCTGCCAATTGGATCGTTAATCACAACCTTATTGTTGGCAATATGTTGCCTTTCGACGCAGAAGGTAAACCAACAGGTCGAGACCTCATTCCGATCATTGAGTACACATGGGAGCCTGTAGACCTATCGGTATCTTTAATTAAGACGACGCTCGGGGATGTTATCGCGGCCGAAAAGGCAGAAGCAGCGACGATTTTGAGCCTCTTCGCGCCAGCTGAGCCAGAACAGTTCTGGCATGGTAAAGCGACGAACCTAAGCGACGCCGAACATATCAAGGCACCAAAGCTAAGTGGCCCTGCTCGCAACGGAACGGGAAGACGAAACTAATGACCACCGAGTATCAACACCTCAGTCAGCCGGACATCTTGGAGGTTATCGCCAACCTCTCCAACGATGAGGTCTTTACGCCACCCAAGGTTGCCAATGCCGTGCTTGATCTCCTTCCGACCGAGGTCTGGTCTGACCCAACTCTAAGGTGGCTCGACCCCGGTTGCAAGACGGGCATCTTTCCTCGTGAGATCACCAAAAGGCTTATGGTCGGTCTTGCCGAGGCTATTCCTGACGAGTCAAGGCGACTCCAACACATTCTCACTGAAATGGTCTTTGCTATCGCCATCACCGATCTCACGGGGATGATGTCGCGTCGTACCTTGTACTGCTCAAAAGATGCGTCTGGAGAGTTCTCAGTCGTTCGTTTTGCAAAGCCCTCGGGCAACATCTGGCACGAACGGGTAGAGCACGACTTTGATGACAAAGGGAAGTGCAATGAGTGCGGCGGTACTCGTGAGCAATTGGAATCGGTCGGTCGCGATAACTATGCCTATGCGTTCATCCACCTGGATGGACAAGAGAAACTCAAGAGGGAGATAGGAATGCACTTTGACGTCATTGTTGGCAACCCCCCATATCAAATGGACGCCGAGAGTGGGAACCGTACGATGCCCATCTACAACCTGTTCGTGAACGAGGCGAAAAAGCTGAACCCTAGCTATATGGCCTTTATCATTCCCTCGCGATGGATGGCGGGTGGGCTGGGTCTCAGTGACTTTCGTGCCGAGATGCTAAAAGACAGGCGCATCCGACACCTTGTCGACTTTCCCAATGCCAGTGAAGTGTTCCCCGGGGTCGAAATTAAAGGCGGGGTATGCTACTTTCTTTGGAACCGCGACAAACCTGGTCAGTGCGCGATGACACTCGTGCGTGGCGACGTTCGACATGGACCTACGTTTCGTGACCTTGATCAGTTTGATGTTCTCATTCGCGATAGTCGTGCTTTGGGAATATTGGACAAGGTGATAGCGAAGGGCGAAGCCTCCCTCACGGAGATTCTTGCAGTAGACAAGGAGTTCGGGATGACTTCCAACTGGGACGACTTCCGAAAGACAAAAGAGGAAGGTGACATCGCTTTCTACTATAACGAAAAAGGTAAGCGTCTCAGTGGGTGGATACCCCGTAAGTCAGTTCCGAAGAGTGATCATCTTATCGATAAATGGAAGGTGCTGGTTCCGAAGGCGGGGTCAGATGGAGGTCAGAGGCTCCCAGATCTTGTTATTGGCACGCCAGTACTAGCTGCGCCGCCCTCTGTCTGCACGCAGACCTATCTCTTTGTCTATATAAGCTCACACAAGGAAGCAGAGAGCGTTGACGCTTACATTCGCACCAGATTCGTTCGCTTCCTGATTTCGCTTCGTAAGATCAGTCAGGATGCTACCCGCTCGACCTATACCTGGGTACCCCAACAGTCTTGGGACCGTATCTGGACCGACGATGAGCTCTACGAGAAGTACGGCATAACGGAGGACGAGCAGGCCTACATTGCGACAATGGTCAAGGAGATGCCTGCATGACTGTCTCGCTGGCTGGCGGTGTCCGACACCCGAAGATATATGCCTATACCATCGACCAGTATGCCGACACCGCATGGGTAGGTGGCCGCAAAGGGAAGGGTCTAATCAAGATAGGTGAGACCCAGCGTGGCGTTGAAGTACGCATCCGCGAGCAACTCAATGCCGTGAAGATGCCCGTGTCTACGCCCTACTCGTTGTTATTGACCGAGTCAGCCATCACTGATGATGGTCGCGTCTTCACTGACAAGGAGGTTCACCGAGCCCTCGAACGAGCCGGCGTTCGCAACGTAGATGGTGAGTGGTATGAGTGTACGGCCGAGGAAGTCACCGCTGCAATTCAAGCGGTCCGCGCCGGCATTGACCTGCCCACACTCAAACCCACTGTCAGTTTCCCAATGCGCCCCGAGCAACGAGAGGCAGTCCAGCTGACCTCCTCCTACTTCCGGTCTCACAAAAAAAGTATCGAAGGCAGAGCCCCACACTTCTTGTGGAACGCCAAAATGCGCTTCGGTAAGACATTCACCTCATACCAGTTGGCAAAAGAGATGGGATGGACACGTGTCCTGGTACTGACCTACAAGCCAGCTGTCGAGAAAGCATGGCGTGACGACCTTGAGACCCACGATGACTTCGCTGGTTGGCGCTTCAAGGGCAAAGAAGACAGTGAACCTGACCTCGACAACCCATCTCCCCTGGTATGGTTCGCTTCGTTCCAAGATGTTCTCGGTCACGACGAGAAGGGCCAGCCCAAGGTCAAAAACGAAGGTCTGTACCTGGTGGACTGGGACGCAGTGTTCATTGACGAGTACCACTTCGGTGCCTGGCGAGACGCCGCTCGCTCTATCTACCTCGGCGACAAGGACGCCGGTATCGAGGGAGACAAGACCGAGGAAAAGATCGAGGCGACCCCGGACCTCGAAGATGACTTCGTTGAGGACCTCGAAGCGGCACTCTCTCTTGCAGTGGATCACTACCTCTACCTGTCGGGCACCCCATTCCGTGCTCTGACTGAGGGTGAGTTTCTCGAAGACCAGGTGTACAACTGGACTTACTCGGATGAACAACGTGCTAAGAAGAATTGGGCCGGACCTGGGGCCAATCCGTACCAATCCCTACCTCAGATGCATCTGCTCGCTTATGAGATGCCAGACGCTCTCAAAGAAGTCGCCCTCAATAACTTTTCTGAGTTCTCATAGATCGGAA
>JAKAPB010000080.1 GCA_021823045.1 Actinomycetes bacterium
GTCGTTGGACTTCGGTTCAACAACTGGTGAAACTACCGTCGTCGAAGCAGTAAGTGAACGTCAGACGAACGATAGCAAGTTTGTATAAGTTTCATGGAACGGTTTAGCAGCCAAAAGCACCGAGTCAGGTTCCGATTGCGCTCCATTAGTAGCATCACGCCTTCTCGGGCAGGCTTCTCTCGGACTCTTTACCAGGTTCTTTTTTTGGTGACAGGGTATTCAGACATAGATCAACGTTTATGAGGAATCTGTGCTAGGACGAGGCCACGGAACAATTGCTTATATGCAGGGCCGATAATCCCCGAGCAATTTCCGCTGCAATACCAAGAGTTGAGTGGCGAATGCAAAGTGCGCTTCGCTGCCAGGGTACTTTTCTGCCTCCCTTTTTGCGATATCGGCCCGCCCAGCATGGCCGTTGTTTCCGTCACCATTGTGTCTGGTATTGAGGCGGCGAGGGTCTCGGACTTTCGGCTGAGTATGTTTTGATCGCTCAAGTCAAGTGGCAAGTTATCGGTCCCTGTGGGCCTGGTCCGTCTGTGAGTGCGTCACCGCAACCCGTCAGGTTCCCAACTTTATAGCGCTGCTAAGCTAGCCCAGTTCGGGAGATGGCAGCGATCTCGATCAGCCCAATAGCTCGCGAACATCCTCTGCGGTCATGGATCCTGACTCGAACTCGCCTCCATCCATGACGTTTGTGAACAGGGCTGCCTTTTTCGCCTTTAGTGACATGACCTTCTCTTCGATGGTGTCCTTGGCAACCAGCCGATAGACCATCACCTTGCGGGTCTGGCCGATCCGATGGGTTCGGTCGATCGCTTGCGCCTCAGTGGCTGGATTCCACCATGGATCAAGAAGGATGCAGTAATCTGCTTCGGTCAGGTTCAGTCCGAATCCGCCAGCTTTGAGGCTGATCAAGAACACTTGTGCTGATCGCTCGCGGAACTCGGAGATTGCGGCCCGTCGATCAAGGGTCCTTCCATCGAGGTAGCTGTGGGATATGCCTGCCGCCCGTATTCTGCTTCGGGCCATCGTGAGAAACCGTGTGAACTGGCTAAATACCAGCACTTGATGGCCATCGGCGACGATGTCTTCAAGCATCTCCATTAACACATCGAGTTTGGTTGACGAAACTCCCGAATGTTTGACGTCCACGAGAGACAAGTCGAGACTCGCCTGACGTAGCAGAGTGAGGGATTTGAATATCTCGAATCGATTCTTCGACATATTGCCGATTAGCCCGAGCACCTTCTGTCGCTCGCGCTGCAAGTAGATCTCGTATATTCTCCTATGTTTCGGGCTCAGCTCGAGTTCGAGAACCTGCTCCTGTTTCTCGGGCAGATCACGGACCACTTGCTCCTTGGTGCGCCGTAACATCAATGGCCGGATCCGCCGGCGGAGCTTGGCCAACCGTTCGGCATTGGAGCGTTTCTCGATTGGAATCCTGTAGTACTCGGAAAACCGTTCCGGGTTCGCGTAGAGTCCAGGCGCTGTTATGGACAGCAGCGACCAGAGTTCCATGAGATTGTTCTCGATTGGCGTTCCGCTCATCGCTACCTTGAAGGAAACAGGGAGCATCTTCGCCTTCTGGTAGGTCAGGGATCGGCGGTTCTTTGCAAATTGCGCCTCGTCCAGGAAGAGGCCCGCCCATTCGACCTGTTCATATTCAGCGTAGTCGGTGCGAAACAGACCATAGGAGGTGATGATTAGATCCGCTTCGACCGCAAGATTCGCAGCAGTCATCTCGCGACGATGTCCCGACTTGGTAATCGTACAAACCGAGAGGTGTGGAGCGAATCTGCGGCATTCCGATTCCCAGTTTCCTACCACGCTCGTTGGGGCCAGCACCAAGAATGGCCCGGTTCGAAGACCGTTCTCCTTTGCATAGCAGATCATTGCCAGCGCCTGGAGTGTCTTGCCGAGTCCCATATCATCAGCGAGTATGCCGCCAAGCCGGTTCTCGTAGAGGTGGACCAGCCAGTTGAACCCAACGAGTTGATACGGTCGGAGGGTGGCGATGAGCGACTCTGGTGCTGGGTGATTGGTTTTCTCCCCGGCTCCGAGTAGTGCTTGCACGGAGGCTTTCCACTCCCTCGCTTGCGCGTTAAGTATCCCCAAACGCTCAAGTTCCTCCCAGAAACTAGCATTGAACTTGCTCAGCCGGATTGTGTCCCCCTCAATCTCAAGCATGGACCGGGCTTCCGCTATGAGTAGCGCCAATTCCCGGAGGTCTTCCCGATCCAGTGAGAAGAAGGTACCTGAAGGGAGGATCAGGTGCGAATCTCCGTTCGCTAATGCCAAGAACAGCTGGGTAAAGGACACTTCCTCCGATCCCACCCTTACCGAGACCTCCAGATCGAACCAATCGGTATCGGAAGAGGTCGAGCCACCCAACTCCACCACAGGTGCATCCGTGGCCTCGCGGTAGTCTGCTATGCTCCCGGTGTATTCGATAGTGATACCCTCGAGTCCCTTGAGGGCCGGGAGCACTTCGGTGACAAATCGAACCGCTGACATCCCTTCGAGATGTGAACTGGACGAGAGCCTCTCGCCGAAGGGTCCGCTTTCCATGAGTTCGGGGATTGATCGAGCGATCGCTGCGGCTGCATTAATGATAGGATCGCCAGCACTACCGCGACGGGTCCGGCTAGAGGCGCCATAGAGATCCTCTAGCCACTTCCCGCCTTCAGCACCCCTAGCCCATCTGACTTCGATACGATCCCCGTTTCCGGGGTGGATACTGAGGAAGACCGTAGGAGCTAGCATTTCGGGGATTTCCACGGATCCATCACTGGATGTCAGATCGACTCGGCGCTGCAGCTTCGGAACGAATTCATTGATAAAACGTTCTTCGTCATAGCGTTGGACATCGATCGACGGCATGGAGAGCAGCCGCTGAACACCTTCATCGATTGGAGGCGATAGAGGGGCTATCGCAATTAGCTGGGCGTCGCCTTGTCGATCAAATTCCCCTTCCCACCACGCGATTCCATGTGCCGGCGTGCCGATGAGGCGATACTTACCGGACGGGATGACCATCCCGCCGGCTTCGATTCGGGGCTCCATCCGAATCCCGGATTCCTGGCGGGTCACATCGAGAGTGAAGCTGACTGACACTTCGGGTAGCGCTGCGGTTGCCTTGTTGCCTACCGGTCGCAGCAGCGGTAGGCCGATGGTTCGGGCCTCCTCGAGGAGGTCCCATAGTCTGCGACTGCTGATCTCCTCGAGGGCGATGGGATCATTTGAACGTGGGTATGTCACCCGATTGTTCGTAAGTCGACTTAGGCCAAGCAGTTCCTTCAGCAAGAGGAATTGCTGGGCCTCCCGTGGAGATCGAGAAAATCTGTGGTCGGCGTATTCGATGTTCACCCAAGAGTTTCCCGTCTTGGCCCAAGAGCCGTTAGGTCTTGCCACGACAGGTAGAACACGTATTCCTGGTTGGCCAGCGTGTGATCCTCTTGGCGGTCTTACCAACTCGAACAGCAGACCATTTGTCGGCCGATCGAACTTCTCAGGGCTGCCGAACTCCAGCATAAGTTCCAGTGGAAGCGCCAAGGCGCCTAGCTTTTGGTTCTGCTGGCCGCCAGATCGAAAAGTCTCAATAGAACTCGGGTGCTCAGAGTTCGCAATTTGGTCAGTGAGTGTTGACTTGAGTTGTTGCGAGCTGGTCAGCTCCGAATGGGAACTCGCCGGCAGATTTTCTGCCAGTATAAGGGCTACAGCGTGCTTGCAGGAGGTCGACATCGGGCAGGTACATTTTGCATCGACCATCGTCAGCAGGTTTGAAGGCGATCGGAACAGGGCGACCGAGACGATATATGGAGACGTGTTCCGCCCTTGGACCTGGCCGGAGATGTTTCCGCCTTTGGGATCCGACACGCGACTAAGTACCGCACCAGCTCGTGCGTACTCGCTTCCCTGCTCGTAGGTAGCGAATCCGAACAGTCGCTCCAACGTGGTTCGGTCATCTGGGCTGAGTACAATTCCATTATCCATCTGACCCATGCTATTTGGGCAAGCGGTACGTCGTAATAATTTAAAGTCGACGATGATCGATCTCGCGGTGATCTCCTACGCTAAGGGCAAAGACGATAATTTGCCCGCCTCGCAGCTAGTAGTTAGCACAAACCCCACTGCTGCGAGGTGGATGTCACCTAGTCGTAGGGGCCGTGATCGGAAAATAGGGCTAGCGCGGTGGTGATCGTAACCGCGGATCGGTTGTCTTATGTAGGCGAGGGGAAAAAGAATGACGAGCGACCGTGACTAAGTCAAGCATGACGTCTCTGTGTGGTCGGCCTTTGTTGGGACTCGTGAGCGATAACCCAGAGCATTTTCCACACCCACGAGCGCTGGTGACACTGTTGATTACCGGCCCGTAGATTGCCGAGTCGGTGACTATTTGGCCATTGAGCGATTCCGATGCCGACATGCCCATCCGATCGAGGCGTCAAGCGAAAGGTCTAGACATTCGACCACTTTGAAGTTCCGATACTCAAGAATGTCCCTGGGCAGTTGGACGAATACTTCGCTAACGAAGGCCCAAAGTTCGAAAAATGATCGGCGATTCCGCCCGAAATCGATCTGTGAGCTTCCTTGTCTAAGTCGCAGCTGCCTTTGTGATCTGGCTTCTGCCGAGGGCCGCTCCGCCGCTATCGCGAAGTGCCGAACAGCGGAGTAGATAGATCTCAACTGACAAGAGATAGTTCTCTTATTCAGGCACTTTGTTAGACGGTGAGCGAGGAAAGTTGAATTGATCATCTCGCCCATATTTCTTTTCGCTTGATTAGATCGTTATCCCTTGAGCCTTGAGTTCTGAGATCTCTGCTTCAGATAAGCCGAGGTTCCTCAGGATGGCGTCGGAATGCTCCGACAGCCTCGGAGCAGCGCTGCGGATCGCTCCGGGGGTAGAGGTGAACTTCGGGACGACATTCTGGGTCGGGATCCAGCCTAAGTCCGGGTCATTCACTTCTACTACGATTTCACGCTCTATGAAGTGTGGGTCTTGGAGGACATCTTTGATGTCGTATACTGGTCCGGCGGTTACTCCGGCTTGTCGCATAAACTCGAGTGCTTCAGAGCGATCCCGTTTTTTGAACCATCCACCGATGATCTCGTCAACCTCGTCTCTGTTCTTAAGGCGATCTGAGTTGGTCTTGAACCTCGGGTCCTTGATCATATCGGGTCGTCCGATCACCTCGAAGAGCCGCTCGGCCATCGACTGCATCGACGCCGACAGTGCTACGTAAGCGCCGTCTTTGCAGAGGTAGACGTTTCTTGGTGAGGTGGTATTTGAGGCCGACCCGGATCGGTCTTTTATCTCGTGGGTAAGTGAGTAGCTCATTGCCTCTGGGCCTAAGAGCGAAAATAATGGTTCGAGAAGAGACAGGTCGACCACTTGACCATTTGAGAGACCGTGGTCTACTGCCCTAAGCGCCATCAGTGTGGCCGACGAGCCGAGGATCCCGGCGATCATGTCCGCAGCGGGAAATGGCGGTAGAACAGGCTCCCGATCGGCAAAGCCGGTCCGGTCGGCGAGTCCGCTCATCGCCTCTACCAGGCTGCCGAAACCGGGGAGCGAAGCATAAGGTCCGTCTTGTCCGAAACCAGATATTCGAACGATGACGAGTTTAGGATTTACTTCTAACAGCAGATCTGGCGCCAACCCCATCTTCTCAAGGGTCTTTGGCTTGAAATTCTCGATCAGGACGTCCGAGTCCTTTGCCATCTTTAACAGGATCTGCTTTGCAGCCTCCTGGTGTAGGTCCAAGACGATCGATCGCTTGTTCCTACCATAGGTCTTCCAGTAGAGGGGCTGGCCGGAGTCGAGCCAGTCGCGTAAGGGGTCACCCTTTGTCCCTTCGACCTTGACAACGTCAGCACCAAAGTCTGCGAGGATCACAGACAGTATATTTCCGGCGACGAGTCTAGATAGATCTAGCACCCTTACCCCTGCTAGCGGGCCTTGGGGGGTGTGACCATATTCGACCTGCTTGATGTCTGCTTCTCCGTTTTCCAAGACCTACTCCAGGATTGTGTTTTGAAGTTTCTTCACTCGAATCTAGGTAGCTCTAGTAGAGAAAGCGATCGTTTATCGCAACAGTCTCCTGCTTGGTCGAAGCCAGAACTAAACCGTAGGCGAATTAGCTCGATAGGCCATATTGAAGAGGCTGACTATCGACGGATTTGCCGTTTGGCTATTTGAGCATGCATGGTCGCAATAGGAGTTTGTAAATGCGGCGTAATTACGTCGTTGTCATGATGGAGATAGCTTTCGATCAGAATAGATATAATAATGTATATCACATTTATCATTATTATTCTGTTAAGTCTCAGTGGGCCGCTTTGACTAGCGGAAGGTGCACTATTACGAGAGTGGATATTGAACGTCGTGGTCCAACGCCGAAACGAGCCCTTCTTTTCTACCATTGTATTTGGCCGAAGGGAGCTAAATATATTTTCGGCGAGATCTTCTCTTTATACCTTTGTGTTATTTCGGCGTCAGAGCATGTCGCGCCAGCGAACATCAGGGAAACATGTTCTAAATTAAAGTTGAATATATCTACTGGCTTGCCAGGCAAAAGGTCTATGCAACCAATTGATATATCTCTGTGCTGTTCCTTGGTCGCGGTTGTGTGACACCGTAAAGTGTTGGAAGATGCTCCGTAGAGTGCAAATCACTACTGAATGTAGTGTTACGAGATACTTTCAATAGCGATCCTAGGACGGTCGCTATTCTGGGCTATTTGATAAAGAGTTGCATATCTGCATTGCTGAAGACTCGTGTTCGGCGTGAGTTGCAGTAAGTGTGGAATTTCTGGAATTACGGGTGTTCTGTATAGTACAATTCTGCGAAACGGGTCGCTGTGGGTAGATGGTCCGGTGAATTGGAGGATCGAATGAAACGGACATGGATCTGGTTTATTGCCGTTTTGACGCTTTTGTTTGGTTCGATGTCTGCGGTGTTGATCCCGGCGACGCCAGCGGCGGCCGTACCATCGGGGCCTGCTGTGACTGGGGTCTCGCCGACTTCGGGATCTGAGGCAGGCGGAACGGCAGTTACCATTTCTGGGACGGGCTTCTCGACAACGAGCGGCGCAACTACTGTCGATTTTGGATCGACTGCGGCGACAGGGGTGAGTTGTTTGACCACGACTTCTTGTGTCGCTACAGCACCGAGTTACACCGGTACCGCTTCTCTGCCTGCAACTGTCGACGTTACGGTCAGCGTTGGGGGTTTGACCTCTGCGACATCGACCTCCGATCAGTTCATCTATGAGACGCCTGCCGAAGTCAGCGGAACGGTGTCGGCCGGATCTGGGGCAAATACCTCCTATCTGGCCGGAGTCTGCGTGGACGCTACCTCGACCTCTGGAACTGGCGGAACTCCGATAAGTAGTCCGGTTAGCTAT
>JAKAPB010000081.1 GCA_021823045.1 Actinomycetes bacterium
CTTTGCAATGGCCCTGGTGCCAGAGGGTAGGCTCGTAGCATGGAAAGTAGATCTCACCACGTCGGGCCAAGGGTGCGCGATGCTAATAGAGCCCCAGCTCCCAAGTGGCAAGAGGGCGAAGTAATCGGAGTTGTCGTTGAGACCCCCGAGACAAATACCCTTAAAGTGCGTTTATCCGAACCAACTGGGTATTTGGCGGGCCAGTATTTCAACATTCGAATACCAGTCGAAGGTAGACCAAGACCGATCCAACGTGCTTATTCGGTCGGATCTTCTCCAACCGAGGGGATCGAAGTTGTGGACTTTGGAATCCGAGAAACCGAAGGAGGGTTGGTCTCTCCGGTGCTAGTTCGCGGTACCCCAGTTGGATCCAAGCTCGAGGTGAGGGGGCCATACGGAGACTTCACATGGCAGGAGACGGACCGGGGCCCGGTGCTACTCATAGGCGCTGGGTCGGGGGTCGTTCCCCTGAAGTCGATCATACGCTTTGCGCTTGACAAAGGGACTGACACAAAAATGACACTTTTGTACAGCTCAAAGTCTGCGGAGTACGTCATATACGATGAGGAGCTTAGAGAGATTCTATCTAAGGCGCCGTGGCTAAGGGTATATCATACGTTTACTCGCGATGCTAGTGACTCCAGAGCACACTATCACCGTAGGATCGACAAGGAGATGATAGCTGAAGTCTATGGCCCGCTTGCGCCTAAACTTGCTTTCATCTGTGGCCCGCCAGAGATGGTGGAGGATGCCGAGTCTGCGCTCATTGCCCTCGGGATGGACCCACAGATGGTAAAGTCTGAAAAGTACGATTAGATATGTCTATTTTGATTGACCGTCCCATCTGGCCTTTTGACCAAAGACGCTGGTCGCACCTTGTCTCAGACGACTCGTTTGAGGAGCTTCACGAATTTGCATGGAATCTTGGAGTTCCGAGGAGGGCGTTTCAGGGCGATCACTACGATATTCCAGCAGAAATCTTCGACCAAGCGATCGGCCTCGGTGCGAAGTTAGTAGATCCAAGAGAGCTAGTTCGCCGACTGAAGTTGGCGGGCTTAAGGCTATCGCCCAAGCAACGGCGAGGAACCAGCCAGGGCTAAGGTTCAACTAAAAAAGGACTAGTTATGACTCAGTTCGCTGATGGTTTTTTGGTGGATGAACTTTCGCGAATGTCGTCAGAGATGGGCCTTATAGGCCCAAGGGTTTGTGGCGTAGACCCCTTTGAGTTTGAAAGGGTCCAAATAGAGTTGGCAAAAGAGGTCGGCCGATCGTCGACCATGGCATTTACCTTCAATAAGCCCTCAAGATCGGCTGACCCAAATTCAGCGCTAGAGGGTGCCAAGTCGATTCTTAGTTTTGCAATGCGCTACCCGGGACCATCAGACGGGTTGGAATCTGAAGGTAGCCCATCCGGAGGGGAGATTGCCTACTACGCGAAGAGCGACTTTTATGGTGAACTCAGGAGTCGGCTTAGTATTGTGGCCGAGGAAGTTAGAGCTAGGGGCTATCGGGCAAGAGTCACGGTCGACGAGAATCACGCTATCGACAAGGCGATAGCTAGAAGATCGGGACTTGGCTGGATGGGCAAAAATACGCTAATACTTACCAACGCAACTGGTCCATTCGTTCTACTGGGTGAGGTCTTTACCGATGCGGAACTCTCTCATACCGAGTCGTTGTACAAGAGTTGCGGGAAGTGCGACAAATGCCAGACCTCCTGCCCCACTGGTGCACTTGACGAGGACTACCTACTAGACGCGCGGCGATGCATATCATGGCTCCTCCAGAAGGAGGGTCCATTTCCCTATGAATTGCGGGGCCCCGCAGGTATGAGATTCTACGGTTGTGACGAGTGCCTCACCTCCTGCCCCGTGGGGAAAAAGACAAGGTTACGACTGGAGTCAACTGCTCCAGATGTGGATCCGATCTTCTGGCTACTTCGTTCGGATCGGGAGCTTATCGACCACTTTGGCTTTATGTATATACCAAAGCGTGATCCCAGCCACCTGAGGCGCAACCTATTGCTAGTTCTTGGAAATTCAGGCTCCAATTCCGATGAGGCCAGAGATGTCGTCGCAGCACAGCTACGTCATTTCTCGCCAGTAGTAAGAAGTACGGCAGTTTGGGCCGCTGCTAAACTAGGTTACTTGGACCTCCTAGCCCTAGTTGGGGCGGATACAGACGAATTGGTACGCCAAGAACTTGCTCGAATCGGAACTTCGCCCCGCAAGTGATTAGGATTTGTCTTCTTGTCTAGGCACCTACTTGTAACTAATGACTTTCCTCCCAAAGTTGGGGGAATACAGAACTACTTATATGAACTGTGGAGCCGGTTAGATCCCGATAGTTTTGCGGTTCTTACCACAAATTATCCAGGAGCAGAGGATTTTGATCGGGAGGTCGGCTTTCGGGTCCAAAGGGTCAGAGGGCCCCTACTGCCGACGGCGTCGCTAGTTAAAAAGGTAGACCGACTGGCGGAGGAGTTTGGAGCGGACATCATACTGCTCGATCCAGCCCTACCGCTAGGGATGCTTGGCCCTAGGTTGCATCGACCTTATGGGTTAGTTCTTCACGGAGCAGAAGTAGTGGTCCCCTCCAAGATACCAGTTTTAAATGGACTCTTGAAAGCCGTCATGAGGGATGCTAGGATACTGCTCGCCGCGGGCAGATACCCGGCCCAGTGCGCTTATGACCTGCTCGGAGATTTAACGGCAGGGCCAGCGATAAGGATAGTGAATCCGGGGGTAGACGTCGATCGATTTGTCATCGCTTCGGAAAAGCAGAAGCTCGAAATCCGAAGTGATCTCGGCCTGACCGAGGGGCTAGCCGTGCTTTTTGTATCTAGACTCGTTCCCCGCAAGGGGGCCGATTCGCTGATCAAGGCGATGGCCATGCTGAATCGAAAGGAGGGTACTTCACAGCTTTGGATCGTGGGCTCAGGCAGGGACAAGAGCAGACTAGAGCGATTGGCCGAGCGAAGTGGGGTTGATGCCGTTTTTTTGGGCAAGCTAAGCCAGCAGAAGCTTGTAGCCCTCTACGGTGCGGCTGACATCTTCGCAATGCTGTGTAGAAATCGCTGGTTCGGACTCGAACAGGAGGGGTTTGGTATCGTTTTCTTGGAGGCTCAGGCATGCGGTGTCCCGTGTCTAGCCGGGGATTCAGGTGGGGCGCGCGACGCATTGGAACCCGGACGGAGCGGATTCGTCCTCGGCAACCCTCGAGACGTCAAGTCGGTCTCATTAGCTCTTGATACTCTGATACGAAACCCAGAATTGAGACTTAAGATGGGTAGCAGGGCGAGATATTTCGTCGAATCTGACTTCGATTATCGGAAATTGGCTGATATTCTCAAAGATGCGATTGATAGTGTCGTGTTGGCTTAGCACAAGCTAGCATCTTTGGAGTTGGCGGCGGGTTGGCGCGGCCCATGGTCAGGAGGCTGAGTTGGATAGCGCTAAGGAGAAGGTGATCATCCGAGCAACCCCATTGGAGTGCTATAGAGTCGTCACCGACTTTTCCAGCTACACTGATTGGGCGTCGGACATCAAGGCGGTAAGGGTTCTTGAGAGCGACGAGCTGTCTAGGTCAAGACTGGTGACCTTCAGGGCGGGTGCATTTGGAAGGTCGACTTCGTATACCCTCGAATACGACTATTCGCAGGCGCCAGCCGTGGTTACCTGGAGACAAACCGACGGTGACATCACGTCGAAGCTCGACGGGGCATATCGGTTCGGTCAGCTGGGTGACTCACAGACCGAAGTGGAATACGAACTGGACGCCGAGCTGATAGTCCCCATACCGGGATTCATAAAGCGCAGAGCAGAATCAAAGATTGTCCATACGGCGCTTGAAGACCTGAAGAGCAGGGTAGAAGGCCTAATTACCCACCCTCAAGCTTAGGATTTTCGGAGTAGCTTGTCTGGGTTAAAGGGTGTCTATCTCGGTCTGGATCTAGGTGGCACTTTCTTGAAGGCGGCCGTTTATGATCCATCGACTGACACTAAGACGACCTTGGGCGGCTACGCGATCGGCGACGGTTTGGAGCTGTTTGAGGTCACTGGGCAGATAGTACAGTCTCTAGCCGAACAAAACCAGACTACGATCGGGATTGGACTAGGTCTACCTGGGGTTTTGGACGATCGGCACAGGTTGCGATTTTCTCCGCACCGCAGCGAGCTTGTTGGGGTAGATACTAAGGCTGGTATCGCCGGGGTGTCGGGAGTCTGGCCATTGGTCGACAATGACGCAAACTGTGCGGCTGCGTTGGAGGCACACAACGACCCTAGCTCCTCGATCTTGGTCGTCAATTTTGGTACCGGAGTAGGTGCTAGCCTGGCCATTAATGGGTCGGTGTACAAAGGCGCCAATGCAAGCTTTGGGGAGATCGGCCATACCGGCCGCTTTGGTGGCGAAATTTGCGCTTGTAAGAGGGCTGGATGCTTTGAAGCAGAACTCTACGCACTTCTCGATGTCGAGCCGACGGCCGACGGATCCGATTTCGAGGCTGCCTCCGAACTCGTGAGTGAAGTTCTGTTTGATTATGTCAGGGTACTAGACCCGGGGGTCCTTGTCCTCGGGGGAGGATTAGTCCATAGTTCTAACGGATTTTTTCGAATGGTGTCCAGACTGCTCGAAAGTGCGAATTCCACATATAGGAGTGGCTTTAAACTGCGGATCCGTGAGGCATCTAACCTCGAATACTCCGGAGCCGTTGGTGCTGCTTTATTAAGTTCTGGTGTAGTTGGTTACGTCTGCGACGCGATCGACCACTAGCTTTTCCACATGGAGTTTCGCAGGATAAACGGTTTACCACCATATGTGTTTGGGATTATCGACTCGATTAAAGCCGAGGCCCGCAGAGCGGGCAGGGATGTTATAGACCTGGGATTCGGAAATCCGGATATTCCGTCGCCCCAGATTGCGGTCGACAAGCTAGCCGAGGCAGCACATAATCCTCGAAATCACCGCTACTCCTCCTCTAAGGGTATCCCGAAGCTTCGCAAAGCCGTCTCTGATCACTATCGTGAGCGTTACGGCGTCTTTTTAGATCCCGACAGCGAGGTCCTTACGACTATTGGAGCAAAAGAAGGACTTTCTCACTTGATGTGGGTGCTCGTCGGCCCAGGGGATGTCGCCCTGGTCCCGTCGCCTAGCTATCCAATTCACATCTGGGCGCCGCTTTTTGCCGGTGCCGAGGTGAGGCAGGTGCCACTGGGTTCGGACCGGGAGGGTGTTGAATTCTTCAACTCTCTAAAGGACGCTTGGGAATCGACTTGGCCAAAGCCAAGGGTGATCGTCTTCTCTTTCCCGCACAACCCAACGACAACGGTTGTCAGCCTCGATTTCATGGCCGAGATAGTCGCTTTTGCCAAGGAGCGAGACGTAGTCCTAGTGCATGACTTCGCCTATTCAGATACGGCATTCGACGGCTATGTCCCGCCATCTGTACTCGAAGTTCCCGGGGCAAAAGATGTAGCGGTTGAGCTCTTCACCTTGACTAAGTCCTTTTCGATGGCTGGCTGGCGGGTAGGCTTTCTGGTTGGTAACGCGTCGGTAGTCCAAGCGCTAACCAAGCTCAAGAGCTACCTCGACTATGGGACATTCCAGCCTATTCAGATAGCCGCGACCGTAACCTTGCAAGAGGCGAAGGAGTATCCGTCTCAAGTCAACTCTATCTATCAGTCGAGGCGCGATGCCCTAGTCGATGGCCTCGGCAGGATCGGTTGGCACGTTGAGAAGCCGAAGGGGACGATGTTCTTGTGGGCCCCGATTCCCGCGGCATATCAAGAAATGGGCTCATTAGAGTTTGCGAAGTTCCTTGTAAACGAGGCAGATGTCGCCGTTTCCCCAGGGGTTGGCTTTGGTCCAGGGGGAGAGGGTTTTGTCAGATTTGCCCTCATCGAAAACGAGTCTCGCATTGCTCAAGGGATGCGGAATTTGAAACGAGGACTTCCTAAGCTTTAATCCGAAGTTCGCGCTCCAATAATACCCGACCCCCGGAAAGCAGCCTTTCTACAGTCCTACCATCGGCTGGGGTTTTTGGAATAAGTCCAGGCAGAACGCGCCAGGGAAGGATTCCGGGGGGGGGAACTTCGGTTTAATCGAGTATCACCTTTCCCTTCAGGGTCTCGAATACTAAGTCGACATCGTCTAGGTCGTTATACAGGTGAAAGGAGACTCTTAGGCCGCCCCCGCGCGACGATGCTCTAAAGGGAAGGTTGGCTGTATCTAGTGATTCAGAGACTTTGATCGAGAGGATCGCCGAGCCTTGGGAGTCGAGGTCGAGGGCCTGTGCCAATTTGTCGGTTAGCGCTACATTGTGGTCGTGGATCTTTTCAATTCCTACTTGCAGAAGGTCCAAGTTGGCCGATGCCGCCCCTACCCAGGAAAACCATGCTGGCGAAATGTCAAATCGTCTAGCATCTTTGGCCAGCCGAAGCGGAAGTCCGTAGTAGGAGTCGTGGACGACTTCACCAGCAAACCAGCCCGCTGAAATAGGCGTCAGTTTGTGCTGCATCTTCTCGGAAATGGTCATGTAGGCTACCCCCCTCGGGGTGCATAGCCACTTGTAGGCGGCGCACACAACGACGTCAAACTGGCTAGCTTCGATCGGCAGCCAGCCGACGGCCTGCGTCGCATCCACCACCGTGATTGCTCCAACTTCCCCAGCGGCCACCCGGATCGCCTCAAGATCCACTACTTCGCCAGTGGAAGATTGCACTGCGGACGTTGCAACCAGGTCGCAGCCCTCGGCTACCCGTTCGACGAGGTTCTTGAGGGGTACGGTAACCACGCGAATACCGTTGGATTCAACTACTAGCCAAGGGAAGAGATTCGAGGTGAACTCTAGTTCCGGAACAACCACTACTTGGCCTTTGGCCAATGTGCCAGCGACCATTCCGATCAGTTGGGAAGCTGATGCACCTATTGTCACCGAGTTTGATTCAACCCCGACGATCTTGGCGAAGCTCTCTCTGGCTTGGGCTGTTGCGTCTTGCCAGACCTCCCACACCCCAGTTCCGTTCCTCCATTGTTTGAGGGCGTCTTGGAGCTTGTCGTAGGTCTCGATCGAAGGAAGACCATAGCTTGCTGTGTCGACAAAACTCCTCTCTGGGTTACTCCACAACCCTGTAAGTCCTGTCATCCTTAGCTCCTCTTTTAGTTATCTGACCTAAAGGTTACAAGTCATACGAGCTATAAGGCACTCTTATCAACTCGAACGGCCTACTGGTACGTAGAGCAGTTCGTTGTCGGTCGATATCATCAGCAAGGAGATCAGAAAACTTTAAGAAGTGTTAACTATGTGTCGGTTACTTTTCCGCTGTGTTGCCTTGAGTGCTAATCAGGTGTTTTTGGTAGCTTGCTACTTAGAATGAAT
>JAKAPB010000082.1:0-1914 GCA_021823045.1 Actinomycetes bacterium
TGTCGGTGGCAATTCTGGTTGTCAATAACCTTCGTGACATTGATGGGGACAAATTGGCCAACAAAAAGACCCTCGCAGTCAGACTGGGAGATGGTCCTACGCGGAGGTTATATCAATCCTGTGTCATTATGTCACTTTTGCTCATGCTCGCCTAGGGCGCTCACTCTCACCTGGTACTTCTGGGCTGGATCATCATCGTTCCACTCGCAGTATCTCTAATAACAAAGATCAACCAAGGAGGAGTAGGTAGAGAGCTCCTACCCCTTCTGGCTCAGACCTCTAGACTTCTGCTGATCCAAGGAGTCGTTGTCGCCTTTTGCCTTGGTATCGGCGTGGTGGGTTAATTTTCTATCCCGAGGCCGAGTAGCTCCTCTTCTAAGCTTCGGTGGGGATAGCGACGATCTTGCCGCCGGGTCCTCCGGTAAGGGAGAGTTTCGCTAACTTGATATCCATCAGCTGTTTGCCGACTAGTTCGTAGCGCCAGCCAGAAGCAAGACGTGACTCTTTGTCCCCAGCTAGCAGCTGCGCTACGTCTTCGCGGGTCCCAACTATTGTCGAGTCAAATCTCTCGTCGTTGCACTTCTGGTTGAGCCAAGCAAGACAAAGGGATACAACAGCTCCAGCGCCTCTCACGCCATCGTCGTTTTGGTGGGGTATCTCTGGAACTTTATCCAGCAGAAGCCCTTCCTTTACCGCCTCCAGGATATTAACGTCGGCCCCATTGGTGATCTGTCTTGGATCTATCCCGCGAACTTTGAGCAGCTCCTGTTTTGTCTTTGGGGCCAATTGGGCTACTGCCGCGACGGTTAAGTCGCTAAGTAGGTACCTGGGTGGAATGTCCAGCTCAATGGCCCTTTCCTCTCTCCATTGAGCTACCGACTTTGCCACCTTGCGGGCATTGCCTTTGAGGCCCCGGCATTCTTTTATCTTTTGCCAGGCCAGAGCTGGATCGGTAGGTTCCTTTCTCCTTGAGGAGACGTGTTCAAATTCGTCGAGTGCCCAGTTCAGCCGCCCAGCGGACTCGAGTTCTTGTGATATTTTTGCCTTCATTACGAGCAGGTGAGCGACATCAGAAGCTGCATAGCTCTTCTGCGCCTCCGTTAGCGGCCGCTGGGTCCAGTCTGAGAGCCTGTCTGCTTTTGGAAGTTCTATGCTGAGCAGCCGATCAGCCAAGTGGGCTAGTGATGGGCGCGAAAGGCCGATAAATCCTGCGGCTATCTGAGTGTCGAAGAATACCTTTGCTCTTACACCGCAGGCTCGCTCGAGAATGTCGAGGTCCTGTTCCAAAGCGTGGAAAACGAATTCGATCTCGCTTTCAAATAGCGGAGCCAGAAGGGTCATCTCAACTCGGAATGGGTCAACCAAGAAGGCTAGTCCAGCCACGCCGAATTGGAGGAGCGCTAACCTTGGGTAGTAGGTCTTCTCGCGGTGAAATTCAGTGTCAACCGCTATCTCGGGATAGTCGAGGAGAATCTTAACCATCTCGACGCAAGCGACGTCCGAGCCAACCCAGATTATCTTGGTACTTTCTTCGGGTGAAACGTGGTTTTCTGCTAGGGCCATTTAAAGCTACACCCTAGCGCAAAAAGCCACCTAATAGCGTTATGGACTGATCGAGCGCCGCTTGGCGAACGCAAAAGTGTTCCTTTGTAGCTTTGGTGTTTTTGACCTTTTCGAAAGAGGAACTTTTGCAACCTGCAAGTGTGGCTATTGGTCGAGTAGCCTTTTGGCGTGATGGATTGCGTTTTCTGTTCGGTGATTTCTAAGGAGACCCCTGCTCATCTGGTCTTCGAAGACGAGTCGACCGTGGCGTTTCTCGATAGATCTCCAGTTTTTATGGGTCATACCCTCGTCGTTCCTAAAGGTCACGTCAAGTTGTTATGGGAGTTGGGTGACGGGGAGCTTGCGAATCTA
>JAKAPB010000082.1:1924-7370 GCA_021823045.1 Actinomycetes bacterium
TGCTTCGTTGATCGGTAGAGGCATCGATGCAGTCGCATATCCGTCAGCTGAATCCGCAGATGGGTAAGCTAAAGCCGCTATTAGGAAGTCTGAAGCAAGGTACCCTCTTGGTCTAGGTCAACTCGACCAGACAGTAGTCCTTTTTGCCCCGTCGAAGCAGGATAACCGATCCGCCGAGCGAGTAGCTGGCATCGACTATCTCTCCGACATTAGCCCGTTCCTCATTGATATAGACACCGCCCTGAGAGACCACCCTGCGGGCTTCTCCTTTGGACCCAACGAGAGGCGAGCGAGCTAGTAACTCTTCGATACTTAGTCCTGGATCGAGATCTTTTGCCGATATCTTTAGAGAAGGAGCTTCTGATAGCGCCATCCGGATCACCTCGGGGTCTTTTCCAATAAGCGACCCGGAGTAGAGTGCTTCTGAGGCCTCCAGCGCCCGGCTAGCCTCTTTTGACCCATGGACATAGCTAGTCATCTCAAAGGCGAGGCGCTTTTGCATAAGCCTGGTTTGGGGATTTTTACGGCCCTCCTGTTCAAGCTCCTTGATTTCCGCTAGATCGACGAAGCTGAAGATCTTCAGGTAGTTTGCGACCATCTCATCCTCGGCTCGGATAAAGAATTGGTAAAACGAGTATGGGCTGGTCTTTTCAGGGTCGAGCCAAATTGCCCCAGATTCGGATTTACCAAATTTAGTTCCATCCGCTTTGGTGAATAGTGGCAGGGTAAGTCCGTAAGCGAGCTTCTGCCTGGCCCTTCTAATGAGGTCTATCCCGGAGGTAATGTTTCCCCATTGATCTGATCCGCCTAGCTGCAACTCGCAGCCATAGTGGTCGAAGAGGTGCAAGAAATCGTAGGATTGAAGGAGTATGTAGGAAAATTCGGTGTACGAGATGCCCTGCTCCCTCTCTTCAAGTCGGGAGCGGATCGATTCCTTCTGGACCATCTGATTAACGCTGAAATGTTTCCCCACATCCCTCAGAAACTCGATCAGTGACGCCTTTGCTAGCCACTCGCGATTGTCTAAAACCAATGCCCCATTATCGCTCTTAGATAGATCGAGGAAGTTGCCCAGCTGTGACTTGATCCTTGCGAGATTGTAATCGAGAGCCTCTTCGTCTAGAAGTTGCCTCTCGTCTGACTTGCCGGAGGGGTCGCCAATCATTCCGGTTCCGCCTCCAGCGAGCAGTATCGGGCGGTGGCCGGCCAATTGGAGCCGCCTTAGCATGATTATTTGGAGGAGATTGCCCAAATGAAGCGACTCTGCAGTGGGATCAAACCCGACATAACAGACAACCCTTTGGCCGTTTAGTCTCTCTAACAGGGAGTCGGCACTGTATTGGTAGATGAGCCCGCGCTCTTTTAGCTCTGATACTACCGACACTAAACCTCCTAGGTGCTCTAAATAGGGACAGATGGTGACACAGTAGCTTAGAGGAAATATCGTGATATTTGATTTTTGTCGGGTCTAGGGTTTCTCTAATGCTGCGATGACTGCCTCTTGTAGTTGCTGGTGGAACGAGAGGTTTGAGTCGCGGTCACTGTTGAAGATCGCTATTGAAAGCTCATTCGATCTTCGAGCGGACTTGATCACGTCCACGAGATCGGCCAAACCTTCGATGTGGTAGGTCGAAATCCCAATTCCGCGAACGAGCCCATCTATGTCCGCTTGGTGAGGAGTACCGAAAAGAGCTTCAAATTTTGACTCATCGAGATCGGATTTTTGAGCCAAAAAGGAGAAAATTGCCCCTCCGTTGTTATCTGAGATGAGGAGCAATCCCCTCGGCTGCGATTTGGTGTGCCAGATTAGCGATCCAAAGTCGTGAAGAAGGGCCAAGTCTCCGATCAGTCCGACAGAAAGGGAGTTGGGTTTCAAATTGGCACTGGCTATACCCAAAAAGGTAGAGACTAGACCGTCTATGCCGTTAACCCCACGGTTGGATAGAACCCGCGGTAGGCCATCTTTTTTTGGGGTGAACCACTCCAAGTCTCGTATTGGCATTGAAGAGGCCACCAAGACGACGTCGTCGCCTGAGAGACATTCCATAAGTGCTCGTGAGAGTCCCGGCTCACTCATCGACGCCGTCGAAGGGCCGATACCATCGGAATCCCACCCGAGTACCTGGTCGACAATCGATGAGGAAATATCATCGACATCCGCCCAGAGCTTGAGCCATCGGTCGTCGCGGTCCTGGGTTCTTTCCGATCTACCCTCACCCGGCAGGATTTCGACGGCTCTTTTGATCGTCCCTAATACGTCTAACAGATAGCCGATTCGGTTGGTCCTTGTTTCGTCGATCAAGGTCTCCCGGTCCGAAAGGGAGACGATCAAGGCATTATTGTTTCGGGCGCAACTCGCCAAGAAGTTAGAGAGGACTTTTGACGACCAACTTTCCCCCAGTCTTACGATCCTATCTGGGATCAGCTTGGCTGCTATTTCGCTGGAGCGCAGAAATGAGTCGGGATATCGAATGCAGTTGGGGTGATTCGATATCAGCCCCGACCGCGGATCTGCGAGAATTGGCCAGCCCAAATCCTCCGCCAATTGGTACAGGGATGAGTCGGCGCCACTTTCGGCACCAACGACGAAGATGCCCTTCTTCTTTGGATCGAACAGCTTGCGGATTTCTGCGTCATCGGCCACTCCTAGGTGGACTTTTGTGCTATACCAGGCCCCACCATCTGCCCTGGGGGCGACCGGTTTTAATTCGCCGTCGATTAGCGGTTCGGCAAAGGCCAAATTTACCTGGACCGGACCCGGCCTTAGCCCTAGGCTGCGAGAGTAAACCAAAGAGGCCAGTGACCTCCAAGACCAGCTTGCATCGTTGCGAGGGGCGCCGGGGTCGAACACTTCCTTTACGAAGTGGTCGAAGGGCCCAATCTGTCTGAGTGTTTGGGCTGCGCCAATCCCGTGGAGTTCGGGTGGGCGATCCGCAGTACAAATGATCAATGGAATTAGGGAATGGTAAGCCTCGGCGACTGCCGGAATCAGCTCCGTAACTGCGGTACCTGAAGTGGCAAGCACTACCACCGGTTCTTTGTCGAATTTTGCCATCCCTAGTGCAAAGAATGCGCCCGACCTTTCGTCGAGTCGAACATGGGTGGTTATTTCGGGTCTTGCAGAGATCGCCAATGCCATTGGGGTCGAACGAGACCCTGGGCTAACTACTGCGTGATGCACTCCACATCTGATCCACTCGTCTACAACGGTAGCTGAGAAGCGGAGGTTCGCTCCGTCTAGGCTTTCGCCTAAGGCCATGGATAACTCCCTTCCTAGATTCCAACAACACCCTACATCTGGCGGAGCCCCCGCCTATCTCGAGGTCGCTACGGATGGGTCGCTGGAGGAGAAAGTAGTCCTGATACACGGTTTTACCCAGGCCAAGTGGATGTGGAGAGAACTTCTTGGCCCGCTTGCACTGCGTACAAAGATGCGCATCTGTGCGATAGACGCGCCGGGTCACCTTGACTCGTCCGATCTTAGGTATAACCTAGCTCAACTATCCGACTCGTTGGCTAACAGCTTTCAAGCGGCGCACTATGTAGGGTATTCAATGGGAGCGAGGATAGCGATGACTATCGCGGCGAGGCATCCTGAGGCGGTGAAGTCGCTCGTGGTCATCTCGGGCAACCCGGGCATAAGGAGCAGAGCACAGCGTCTAGCTCGAATTGCCTCCGATGAGAAGCTGGCCCAAGAGCTGGAGATGTTGGATGACGACCCCGAAGGTTTCAATTCCTTCCTGTATCGGTGGATCTCGCAGCCCTTATTTGGTCCATTGGGAGATCAAGGTGCGAATTTGCGCCAAAGGGCTCTGAATACTCCTTCGGCACTAGCTTCGTCTTTGCGGCTTGCCGGTTCCGGGACGCAGGTGCCGACATGGGACGAAATTATCGAATTGGCGGTCCCTTTTAGGTACATAGTTGGCGAGCGGGACGAGAAGTTTCGGGCAATCGCTGAAGAGTTGATCGCAAAGCGGGGGGGTCAAGGAGAGTTGATCGTGGCAAAAGGCTCTTATCACCAAGTTGTCTCGTCAGCACCACAGCTGGTGTTGCAGAGTCTACTCGAGCTCTATGGAGCATCGCTGGATTAACGATGCACTCTAGAGCGAGGTGAATTATCAGGATCTAAGTCGCTAGTCTTCTTTTTTGGCTAGCTCTATTTCCAAAATGAGCTTCGTGCCCTCTAGCTTCGCCGTTGCATCTCCGATGATGGCAAAGTCCATAAAGTCGGTCTGTGCTTGGAGCATAAAGGCTTTGCGCTCAGCCCCTTCGACCGGTGGAAGCCCTCTGCGTTTTACCGCAGCAGCCCTTTCTCTGTATCGGGCGACCATTTCATCTGGATTGAAATTTTCACTCATTATTGGAGAAGTTAGCCTGTTCCACCACTGGAGCATGCAAACTGATAGTCAGGAATTCTGAAATCTCAATTCTGGTTTATCATTTGGACAGTTAGAGTGGACTGATCCATAGTCGATAAAGATTCGCGCCATTAGAGGACTAGAATTGGTCTTGAAGGTACAAGCCACCAGGAGTCGCCCGTGAAAAAGGGTCGCCATCGCAGGTATGAGGAAGTTCGCAAAGCCAAGCGCGGGTTAGTCATGCCCAAGCAGCGTTGCGAAGAGTGTGGGGGCGACGAGGAGCGCGGTCACGCTTCGTGGTGTTTGGCAGCCGCCGAAGATCTTGAGTTTGAAGAGGTCGGCGACGAAGAGTCGTAGGCGCTCTTCAGGCAATTCGTCCTTGTCAGGTTATTTTTGTCAGCCCCGTAGAAGCGATGACTTCGGATTTTGAGCTGAACCACCGGTTGCCAACTATGATGAACACTCCTTCTAATTAGCTTGAGGTTTTAGTATTTTGCTCCGTGGTTTTTCATCCGGCAGGATCTTTGGAGATTTTATACCTGGCGAAGGGGAATTAGTTGTATGTTTGCACGGGTGGGCGAGAACAAAGGCAGATTTTTCATCCTTTATCTCTGAACTATTAGCTGGTTGTGATCGCCTTGATATTTCGAGGCCTTCTGTACTGAACCTCGATCTCCCTGGGTTTGGCTCGTCTCCAGCTCCAGAAGCTGCAGTTGGAACGTATTGGTACGGTGAGGTATTGGAAGAGGTGCTGGTATCACTCGATTCAGAGTTAAATTCCCCTGACACAATCCTTCTCGGACACTCCTTTGGCGGAAGGGTGGCGGTTTCACATTCAGCGGTTGCCAAGAGGCCTCCCTGCGCCATCGTCCTCGCTGGGGTACCGCTGATCAGAATCAATCCAAAAGCTCGGCCGAGCCTGAAGTTTCAAACAGCGCGTAAGCTCCGCGCCTTAGGTTTGTTGAGTGAAAGCTCTATGGATAAGATCAGGGATCAGTGCGGCTCGAGCGACTATCGTGCGACCCAAGGGGTGATGAGGCAGGTATTCGTCAAGACTGTCAATGAAGACTATAAATCGCTAATTTTAG
>JAKAPB010000083.1 GCA_021823045.1 Actinomycetes bacterium
TCTGTTGCTTGGCAGCATCGATTTGACCGGTAATGAGATGGTGGAGAGTCCGTACTGCTTGGCCCTTGTAAAGGCTGCTTCGGCCACCTGTGAAGCCGAAATCAAGTCCAGAAGAAATGAACTTGCATCTAGATTCGCGTCTATCGTTCAGCGGGAGGACAAAAAGGTAGGGTCGGCGCTTTTGGATCGTCATGGCGTGGTGATTGCCATGTCCCCCGAAGGCTGGATTTCGGGGAGATTAGGTCTCGATGCGGCTCGCATGAGCGCCACGTTGCCCGGTGGAAACGAGGTTCCCATTGAAAGGTTAAATGGAAACGAGGGCTATCTGCTGCGAGCGGATCTCTCATCTGTTGTGGACCCCGAGGTCCGAATCGAAACACTTGGCCGCAAAGAGGCGGTAGTCCGCCTGATGGGACAGGAGATAAAGCTCTCGTGTCGGCAGAGCGAGATAGCAGTGATTCTGGCACTAAACCCCAACGGGGTCACGGCGGAGCAAGTGGCGGTATTTCTTTATGGAAGTGAAGTGAGTCCCGTAACTGTCCGAGCGGAAATGTCACGGCTGAGGAAGCTTCTCGGGTCCAAAATAGTGGGGTCTAAGCCTTACAGGTTCTTGTATCCGGTCTCCTTGGATTTCGTTTCTTTGAGAGCGCAGCTGAGGCAAGGGAGAATTACAGAAGCGATTCGAAACTATGTCGGACCAGTTTTAGGCAATTCTGACTCGCCGTACATCTCCGAAGAAAGGATGCACCTTGAATGGGAGTTGAGGGCAGCGGTGCTCAATCAAGGAGACTTGGTGAGTCTTGATCGTTGGGCCAACGGACCATGGGCTCGCTACGACGTAGAGGTGTTCCAGCGTATAGCGGACCTCTACCCACGTGGCGATTCCATGCGTGCGACTGCGTTGGCGCGAGTTGATCTGATCCGCAGAACCTACAGGCGGGACTGATTTAGTCACATAGTCGCTTGAGTTCGTCTTCGCTTAGCAGTCGTGATCTGATTAGGAACCGAACTCCTAAAGGTGCTTCTAGCGAGAAGCCTGCGCCTCGACCTTGGACAATATCCACTGTTAGATGTGTGTGCTTCCAGTATTCAAACTGCGACCTCGACATCCACATTGCTACATAGCGCCCGTCTGCAAGATCGAGATCGCCGAGTTTGATATCTGAGCTGCCAAGGATAAACTCGCCCTCCAAGAAGCACATAGGCGAGCTTCCGTCGCAGCAGCCCCCCGATTGATGAACCATCAGAGGACCATTGGCGTCATAGAGGCGACGGAATATCTCCGCCGCCTCTATGCTTACCGCCACTCTGGACGGACTGGCCAATCTAGAAGAAACCAAGCTTATTTGGAGAGTAGCTGACCAGCATGTTCTTCGTTTGCTGGTAGTGGTCCAACATCATTTTGTGGGTTTCACGCCCGATTCCTGACTGTTTGTAGCCTCCGAATGCTGCGTGAGCGGGATAGGAGTGGTAGTTGTTGATCCAAACCCTTCCGGCTTGGATTCCACGACCTAGTCGATAGGCGGTATTGATGTCACGGGTCCAGACCCCCGAACCCAGCCCGTAGAGGGTATCATTCGCAATGGAAAGGGCATCGTCATAATCTTTAAACTGGGTTACCGAAACGACGGGTCCGAAGATCTCCTCCTGGAAGATTCTCATCTTGTTGTTGCCGTAAAAGACCGTTGGTGTGACGTAATAACCTTCGGCAAGGTCTCCTTTTAGCTCACAGCGTCCGCCTCCGGTCAGCACTTGGGCACCCTCGGCTTTCCCGATCTCAATGTAAGAAAGGATCTTCTCCATCTGGTCGTTGCTGGCTTGCGCACCGATCATCGTCTCGGTATCGAGCGGGTTTCCCTGCTTTACTGCCTTGGTACGCTCCAAAGCGTCGGCGATGAAGGAGTCGTAGATCGAAGACTGGATTAACGCTCGAGATGGACAGGTGCAAACTTCACCCTGGTTGAGGGCGAACATTGTGAATCCTTCGAGGGCTTTGTCGTAGAAAGAGTCACGCGCACTTGCTACGTCGCCAAAGAAGATATTGGGGCTCTTTCCCCCGAGTTCCAAGGTGACCGGGATGATGTTCTGGCTTGCGTACTGCATGATCAGCCTGCCCGTGGTCGTTTCGCCGGTGAATGCTACCTTTGCGATCCTTGGGTGTGAAGCGAGTGGTTTTCCGGCTTCGAGCCCGAACCCATTTACGATATTCAATACTCCCGCAGGAAGGATATCGCCGAGAAGTTCGATGAGCACCAGGATCGAGACGGGCGTCTGCTCGGCGGGCTTCAGCACGATTGCGTTCCCTGCGGCGAGGGCCGGGGCGATCTTCCATGCGGCCATGAGGATCGGGAAGTTCCACGGAATGATTTGGGCGACCACGCCCAGTGGCTCGTGGAAGTGGTAGGCGACCGTATCGTCGTCAAGTTCGCCGAGAGTTCCTTCTTGGGCGCGGACCGCTCCGGCGAAGTATCTAAAGTGATCTATCGCAAGGGGGATGTCGGCTGCGAGAGTCTCCCTAACCGGCTTACCATTATCCCAGGTCTCTGCTATTGCGATCAATTCTAAATTGGCTTCCATCCGGTCGGCGATCCGGTTTAGGATGTTTGCCCGCTCGGCGACCGATGTCTTTGACCAGCCAATAAATGCACGATGAGCGGCCTCTATCGCTAACTCAACATCGTCGGAGTTACTCCTGGCCACCTCGCAGAACGGCTTGCCGTTTACTGGAGAGACATTCTCGAAGTAGTTGCCCGCTTTTGGAGCGACCCATTCTCCACCGATCCAGTTTTCGTATCTCGACTTAAAGCTGAATATGCTCCCAGAAGTACCGGGTGCGGCGTATACCGACATTTTGCCTCCATATTTTCTCCAGCCCCCCAGACGGCGGCGAAGGTAAGTACCTCTGCGAAAATATGGTTTTCCAGGTTGCAAGTAGGTTGCATAAAGTTGCATTGTAAGAACTTGGTCACCTGACGATTAGCCGTTCACCCTCACAGTGTCTCCAGTTTGGCGTACCAAGCCTCAAGCTAACAGTTCCAAGGTGTGGCCGAAATCACAGAAACATGCAATCTTTATGACGATCGGATCAACCATTTGTTGAAATTTGCGATCGGCAATAGTGGGTCGAAGGCCAATCGGCCGAGCATGATATAGGCCTATTTTGCTAAATTTACAAGCCGATCCAGATACTTGTAGGACTTGTTGGTATTTTTTGCTATTTCGCAGCGCTACGACTTGTCCACAAAGGCAACAACCGATTTGTGCGATTACGTAACTCGTAAAGTCAGGATGCCAAACGGATTCGAAGATAGGAGAAGCGACTGTCAGTTATCGCCTGCTTCCAGGCCCCAAGTGAGTAAGTCAGATCATTTACCAGAGAGGCACCTAAGTCAAAAAGGAGGATGCTGCCGGTATTTTCGGACAGGGCCAGCCTAACTGCCCGAAGTGCTAGCAGCCAGAGCAGGGTCCTTCTGACGCCTTTGTGGCCGAGTGATAAGGCAATGACAGGAGCTAAATAGGTTTTTAGATAAAGACCTTCCATTCCCGTTGCAACTTGCAGTGCGATTGCCAGCGAGGCCTTGTGACGCGAGCGATTACTGAATTGCTTGTTGTATTTAGCGGTGAAGCGAATTGGTGGGGATAGTAGTGCGGTAAGCAGACCGCCCGGAGACAATAACGGCATAAGGCCAATCACCAGAGATACTGGGTCGCTGGCGCTGAATGCGGACATTCGCTCAGGGTGTCTCTTTGCTAAGGGTGAGTTCGATCGACCATATTGAAAATTTTTCATTAGCTGCCTAATTGGCTTCTGATCGACGAGGTGGTAGGCCCAAGCCCGCGGATCATAGACAGCGATGCCTTTAGCTTCGGCAATCCTCCAAAGTAAATCGACATCTTCGCCATAACGAAGGCTCTCGTCGAAGCCCCCTAGCCCTAACACTGCGTTCCGTCTGACTAAAAGGACAGCAGAAGGGAAGTACTTTGAGGTTTTTCGTCCGTTTGGGTCTAGGTCGCAGACGCTGAAACTGGCCCTTCCCATGTCTAATGGGAAGCAGGTATGGAAGGCCCTTTGCAAAGCACCAGGATCGCGTCCATTGCCACCCGCGACTATCCGAGGTCCAACAACCATGACCTCAGGCATATCTGTCCAACAAAGAAGTCGACTAAGTGTCGAGGGGACCAGTTTGACGTCCGAATCGACGAAAAGGACGTGCTCGTGACTCGATCTAGAGAGGCCGAGATTCCTCGCCGACGCGGGTCCGTTGCCGTGGGCACTTCTGATCAAGATGGCCCCAAACTTAGTGGAGATTGCTGCGACTAAAGCGGCGTTGCTACTCCCGTCATCTACGACTATCAGCTCGTTCTTTGGATGGTGGTCCCTGATCGAAGCTAAACAAGCCTCCAGCTCTTCGCATTGGTCTTTGGTCGGAACGACGATTGATACCATCTCTTCGGAGTCACCGGACCAGTCGCTATAGATCGGCCTAAGTAGCCCACGCCTGGCCAGCGGGACCAGCTTGGAGTTCCAGCTTGAAAATATATCGTCGGTCGGCTTGCAACTAGAGTCTTTCGCTTGGGTGCCGACCCCGAGGCTTACCATGCCAAGAGGGTATAAGCTGACCAGCTCTATACGATCGTGGACTCTAATCGATCTAATTCGATCTAATTCGAATCTCAACGAACTTGTCCTCTTCTAAAGCTAAGCAATCTAACCTCTACCGGCTCGAAGTAGTTTCGCTAGGCCCGTTCTGATGACCATGCCGCAATCGGGAGCAGTCAGGTTACACCTGTTCTACTCGGTCGAAGGTGATCATTCCTCGAATGTTGCGACCTTCGCGCATATCCCGATATCCTTCGTTGATCTCGTCGAGTCTGTAGGTTTTGGTGACGAGCTCGTCGAGCTTCAATTGGCCATCCATATACCACTTAAGTAGTCGAGGAATATCGAATCTTGGATTTGCGGATCCAAATATCGAACCGCGGATCTCCTTTTGATAAAGAGTCAAATCAAGAAGAGAAAGCTGGACATCACTCTGTAGCCACGGGGAAATCGCCGTGACGACGACTTTGCCCATCTTACCCACGAGACCGAGGGTCGGCGCTAATAGGTCACCGGTGGCTACTCCAGTGGTGATGATGGCAACGTTAGCTAACTTCCCCCAGGTGATGTCCTTGACTAACGTCAGGGCTTCTTCGAATGAGCTAGCGAAGTGGGTAGCCCCGAAGATTTTCGCCTGATCAAGCTTGAATGGAATCGGGTCGACGGCGACTATCTGGGCAGCACCGGCGATCCTAGCCCCTTGTATGGCATTGACTCCAATACCACCACACCCGACCACGACTACCGTGTCTCCGGATCTGGTTCCACCTGCATAGATCGCAGAACCGACGCCGGTAGTTACGCCACAGCCGACTAGCGATGCCTTATCGAGCGGAATGTAGTCCTCGATCTTGATTGCACTTGACTCATGAACCACGACGTAGGGAGAGAAGGTGCCTAGACAGCACATAGTGCCAATGTCGTGTCCCTTCGCGTGGATTCGCTGACCGCCGGCGAGTTCCTCGCCTGAAAGGATGAGGGCGCCAAGGTCGCAGAGGTTTTGATGCCCGGTTGAGCAGGCCTCGCACCGGCCGCAAGAAGGGATGAAACCAAGCACCACGTGATCACCCTCTTTTAGGGAGGCAACCCCCGGTCCAACAGCCTCCACGATTCCGGCACCTTCGTGTCCTCCGACTATTGGTATCGGGGATGGGAGATCACCGGTTAGGAGGTGCTCGTCCGAGTGGCACAGACCAGAAGACGCTAGTTTGACCCTAACCTCACCCGCTTGGGGGTCATCAAGATCGACCTCCTCGACACTCCAGTCCTTGCCGACCTCCCAAAGTACAGCGGCTCTAGTTTTCATGACTACCCCCGGTATCGAATCAATGCGATAACCAATGATAGGTGGAACTGGTGCCAAATAAAGGGCATCGGGCAAATCTAGCGACGAGCCGCATCGGCAGATACTCGACTTTTCGAAATTCCTTCAAAAAGCACCTCCTAAACCACCACCCGGATTCAGCAGTTTCACCATCTAGCCAGTTTTCGCATTGATACGCCTGGGGACAAAGTGTCTTCGTTGGTAAGCTCGAAAAGAGACTTCAACTTCGATCGCGACGACAAGTGAGGCGCCGTGGCGCCATCGTCGAGAAGACTTTTTAGAATCGGAACTTTTTGACCTATGTTGATTTTTAAATGCATTTTGTGACGGAGGAATGACCGAATGAGTAGCTCGTTTGTCCACTTGCATACTCACAGCGAGTTTTCTATGCTCGACGGCGCTTCCAAACTAAAAGATCTCGTTTCAGCAGCAGCGAGGGATGGACAGCCAGCTTTAGGTGTCACCGATCACGGGAACATGTATGGGGTCTTGGATTTCTATAAGGAGTGCAAGAAGCAAGGCATTAATCCGGTTATTGGTATCGAAGCGTACATGGCAGCGAATTCCCGGCTGGAGAGACCGACCAGAAAAGGGAAGGTTGATGATACCGGCGGCGAGTCGGAGGGCGGCGAGAAACTTTACTACCACCTGACGCTGCTCGCCGAAGACTCGCAGGGCTACAAGAACCTGATCAAGCTCTCTTCTTTGGCCTACCTCGAGGGCTACTACTACAAGCCGAGGTTGGACTGGGAACTGCTCGAACGTTATCACGAGGGAGTGATAGCGTCTACCGGCTGTCTTGGCGGACTCGTTTTGCAGGCACTTTTGAGGGACGACTTCGCACAAGCCAAAAAAACTGCAGGGAGGCTCCAGGATATTTTTGGTCGCGACTCACTCTTTGTCGAATTGCAAGACCATGGACTCAAAGAACAGATCAAGACAAATCCCGATCTAGTCCGTCTAGCAAAGGAGATTGGGGCTCCCTTGCTAGCGACAAATGACTCACACTACACCCGGCGATCAGATGCTGAGATCCACGACGCACTTCTCTGCGTCCAGACTGGCGCGACCCTTTTGGACGAGAAGCGATTCCGCTTCACGGGAGAGGAGCACTACCTCAAGAGCGCCCAGGAGATGAGACGACTGTTCGCACAATACCCCGAGGCGTGCGACTCCTCCTTGGTTATTGCAGAGAGGTCAAATGTCGAGATTGAGTTTGGGCATCCTAAATTGCCGGAATTTGAGGTTCCTGAGCAGTTCAAGATGTCCACCTATGAAGAGTCCGCCACGTTGTACCTTCGTCATCTCGCTATCGATGGAGCCCATAAGCGTTACGGTGATCGAATACCGCAAGACGCTCAAGAGAGGCTCGATTACGAGCTCGGAGTTATCGCTAACATGGGCTTCTCTGCGTACTTCTTGGTCGTTTGGGACCAGATCG
>JAKAPB010000084.1 GCA_021823045.1 Actinomycetes bacterium
AAAAAAAACAGAAAATGACCTTGTGGCTTAAGAACTCGGGCAACCTCAGCTATCGCCGACTCAAACTCTATGACGTGTTCAAAGACTAGGCACGCTATAACGGCGTCAAAAGAGTCTGGCGCAAATGGTAGCTCCTTCGCCTCACCCCTCACGACGAGATCAATCCCGCCACGAGACACAGCACTTTGCAGCTGAAGTAGCGCTGGATCGACCCCAACAATGGTGACTTTATTGCCCAGTCTTTTTCTGATTCCTCGAGAGATCTGTCCATCACCTACGCCAAGGTCCAATATCGATCGTACTTCGAGTCTTTCGACCTCGTCCACGGCCATGGGTATTATCTGCTCTTCATACTCGGGATCTGCTCCGTTAGTAAAGTTCTCCTGCCACCACTGCGCATGATCTTCCCACAGGTCTTTAGAGGCCGCTCTAAAGATGTCAAGATCAAATCCTTCGTCATTGGGATCCATAGATAGAAGACACTAGCCCACTAAAGCGCAGAATTTGCCTGCAGCATCGTCGGCACGGCGACGCACTATCGATGTGAACCCCCAGATCAACCTTTATGCAGCCTTTCATAAAGGGCCAATGCAACCGTCCGAGGAAGTATCCTGGCTTCAGATATCTCATCGAGACTTGCCCTTTGGAGCTTGGCTATTCCACCGAAATGGTCAATAATCGCCCTTTTGCGCTTCGGTCCGAGTCCGAAAACCGAATCCAACTTTGTCTCGAGGGCACTTTTCCCTCGGAGCTGCCGATGGTAGGTGATAGCGAACCGATGAGCCTCATCCCTAATCTGCATAAGAAGGAAGAGTGCCGGAGATGCTCGTGGAATCCTAATGGAATCGGACCTATTTGGCCGGAAGACTTCTTCATACTCTTTTGCAAGTGAAGCGAGTTCCATTTTTCCAGTTAAACCGAGTGATTCCAGCACCCTAACGGCCACATTTAGCTGCCCCTTTCCCCCGTCAACCAGAAGCAGATTTGGTGGATATGAGAACTTGCGGCCCTGTTCGGGGTGCTCGTTCTTGGTCTGTGCGAGGTAGCTTACAAGTCTCCTCGTCAACACTTCCTCCATGGCGCCATAGTCATCATTTTTTGGAACAGATACTCTAAATCGCCGATAGTCAGCCCTTTTAGTGATTCCGTCCTCCATAACTACCATCGATCCAACGTAGTTAGTTCCTTGCAAGTGTGACATGTCATAGCACTCGATTCGCAAGGGGGCCTCTTTAAGTTCCAGAAAGTTCGCTAAATCGGTCAACGCCTTTGCCCTGGCATTATGGTCAGAGGCCCGCCTGAGCCTATGCCTCTTCATCTCATCTTTGGCATTTTCCACGGCCATCGACAACATTGATCGTTTATGTCCACGCTTTGGCACGGTAATTTTGGCTTTCGATCCACGAAGTTTACCCAGCCACAAGGCCAGTAACTCGTTGTCTGGGCTCTCGAGTGCCAAAACCACCTCAGGGGGGAGCTCAATCGGTGACTCCCCGTAATGGAGTTCAACGACCCTCGTCTGCAACTCCTGATCGGTAAGGTCCTCCACTCGGTCGACTATCATCCCCCTTCGACCCAAGAGTCTTCCTTTACGAACATGAAGCACCTGGACCGACGCCTCGAGTTCGTCGGCGACTATGCCGATGACGTCGAGGTCGACTCCACCTTCTACCATTACCTCTTGCTTCGAAACGACTCGTTCGATCGCCTCGAGGCGATCTCTAATTCGAGCAGCCCGTTCGAATTCGAGCCGTGACGAAAGGCTCCTCATCTCGGCATTGAGTTTGCCAACGATGGACTTAGTGTCACCTTTCAAAAAAGAACAGAGGTCGTCTACGGTATTTCGGTAGGTAGCACTATCTACCGCCGAAACGCATGGCCCCTTACACCTCTCAATATGGTAAAGAAGACAAGGCTTGCCTAGCCTTGCCTGCCTCTCAAATTTCAAATCAGAGCAGGTGCGGATCTGAAACGACTTCTGAAGCATGTCAAATGTCTCTCTCAAAGCGGATGCGTGGGGGTAGGGACCGAAATACTTCACCCCTTTTTGCCTGGCCGCCCTTGTAACAAATGCCTTAGGCCAGGGCTGATTAACCGTTACCGCAAGCACCGGATAGCTTTTATCATCCCTCAACTTGACGTTATATCTCGGCTTGTGCCTTTTTATCAGAGAGTACTCAAGAACCAGCGCTTCGACATCTGTGTCCACCTGGATCCACTCGATGGATTCAGCTTGAGAAATCATCAGCTGAGTCCGCGGCATCAGGGCATCTAGCGGCTGAAAGTAGTTCTGCACTCTTTGCCTAAGCGACTTCGCCTTACCGACATAGATCACTCGCCCGTCTCGATCGAGGAACTGATAGGAACCTGGTGCGTCAGGTATCGACTGCGGAGAGGGTCTCTGCAACATTTCAGCTTCCTTCTATCGCACTACATGCGACAAGACCGATAGGACGGTATTGACGCATCATCGGCGAATCAGCGGCCTTAGAAATTGCCCCGTATAACTAGCATCCACCTCGGCCACGTCCTCCGGGGTCCCTTCTGCAAGAACATATCCTCCGCCATCGCCTCCTTCGGGACCTAAATCGATTATCCAGTCGACGGTTTTTATGACGTCGAGGTTATGTTCGATTACCACAACCGTATTCCCATTGTCTACCAGGGCAGAAAGAATATTCAAAAGCTTCCGGATATCTTCGAAATGAAGTCCGGTTGTCGGCTCATCCAATATATAAAAGGTATGCCCGGTAGCTCGCTTTGAGAGCTCGGTAGCTAGTTTGACCCGTTGCGCTTCGCCACCCGAAAGAGTTGTCGCACTCTGCCCCAGCTTGACATATCCGAGTCCAACCTCATCGAGTGTCTTTAGGTGGCGGGCGATCTTTGGCTGGGCAGAAAAGAAGGAGTTGGCTTCGGAAACCGACATGTCTAAAATGTCGGCGATCGACTTACCCTTCCATGTCACCTCCAAGGTGTCACGGTTATACCTTGCGCCTTTGCAAAGTTCGCAAGGCACGTATACATCTGGAAGGAAGTTCATCTCGATCCTGATGGTTCCATCGCCCGAGCAGTTCTCGCACCTACCTCCCCTAACGTTAAACGAGAATCTTCCCGGCATGTACCCCCTCGCCCTTGATTCCTGTGTCTCGGAGAAGAGTTTTCGGATCCCGTCGAAAACTCCGGTATAAGTGGCTGGATTAGACCTGGGAGTCCGACCTATTGGCGACTGGTCTATATCGACAACTTTGTCGATATTTTCGACGCCTGAAATCTTCGTATGCCTACCTGGAACGACCTTTGTATGGTAGACCTTCTGCCTCATCCCCTTAAGTAGGATTTCGTTCACAAGAGTCGACTTTCCAGAACCTGAAACGCCAGTAATTGCGGTGAGCTTGCCCAAGGGGAACTCGACGGTGATCTCCTTCAGATTATTCTCACGCGCACCTTCGACGATCACGGAAGCGCCGTTCCCCTCTCTCCGAAAGTTCGGAAGCGCTATCGTCCTCCTACGGGAAAGATAGGCCCCTGTAATAGAGGTCTCGGAGGAGCAGAGGTCCGCGTAGCTACCAGCAGAGACCACTTCGCCGCCGCGTTCGCCGGCACCTGGGCCAATGTCGACTATGTAATCCGCGGACTTGATGGTATCTTCATCGTGCTCGACCACGATGACCGTATTGCCAAGGTCGCGAAGCTTGGTCAATGTCATAATTAGTCGATGATTATCCCTTTGATGCAACCCAATCGATGGTTCGTCTAGCACATAAAGAACTCCAGCGAGGCCCGAGCCAATCTGCGAAGCCAGCCTTATACGCTGAGCCTCTCCACCGGAAAGAGAAGCCGATGCTCTCGCCAACGTCAGGTAGTCAAGACCCACATCAAGTAGAAAATTAAGCCGAGCAACGACCTCCTTTATAACTTGTTTTGCTATCTTTGTGTCCCTTGAGGAAAGCTTCATGCCCGATATCCGCTGGGCACAGCGAGAAATGGAAAGGCTGCAGAGCGAAAATATATCCAGTCCATCGACCGTCACGGAGAGTGATTCGGGCTTAAGTCGCGCCCCAGAGCATGACGGACATGGCGCAACCCTCATGTAGCCTTCCCACATTGCCCTATAGGAATCAGACTCCGCTTCTGTAAGCTTTCGTTCTAGCCATGGAATGATTCCCTCGTAGTTAAGGGAAAACTTTCGAGTTTTCCCCCATTTGTTCTGATGAGATACGATGACCGCGTCACCCGTTCCATAAAGGACAACTTTCTTCTGATCCTCGGAAAGAGTCGACCATGGCTTATTGAGCGGTATATCGTTTTCCCTGGCCACGGATTCAAGAACGGACTGGAAGTACTCAGATCGAACACTTGCCCATGGAGCGACTGCGCCCTGAAGTATGCTCAATCGCTCATCTGGTATCACCAGTTGGACATCGGCCTCAAACCTAGTACCTAGTCCGTCACACCGCTGACAGGCACCATACGGAGAGTTGAAAGAGAAGCTCCTAGGTGCCACTTCCCCAATGCTAATTCCGCAATTAGGGCAGGCCAGAGCTTCGGAAAATACCAATAGATCTAAGTAGCTTCCAGACTTATCGACCACCTGTGCCTCTAGCACGCCAGAAGTCAATTGAAGAGCGGCCTCGACCGAGTCAGTTAGGCGCCTCTGAACTCCATCTTTGATGACAAGACGGTCGACAACGACGTCGACGCTGTGATTCTCGTACCGAGCCAAGGAGAGCTTCGACCTATCGGAAAGCTCAATAACCTCTCCATCCACTCGCGCCCTTGCAAAGCCTTTTCGAGCCAGATCATCCAAAAGCCCCTGATATTCGCCCTTGCGCCCGCGCACGACCGGAGCCAATAACAAAAACCTGGTCCCCTCTTCGAGTAGTAGCAACCTATCCACTATCTCTTCAACACTCTGCTTGGCCACCTCGCAATTGCACTGCGGGCAATGCGGGACCCCAATTCTCGCATAAAGCAACCGAAGGTAGTCGTAGACTTCGGTGACGGTGCCTACCGTTGAACGGGGATTCTTAGATGCGGACTTCTGATCGATGGAAATTGCCGGGGACAGGCCTTCGATGAAGTCTACGTCTGGTTTCTCCATCAGACCAAGAAACTGCCTTGCGTAGGACGAGAGGGACTCTACGTAGCGCCTTTGGCCTTCAGCGAAGATAGTGTCGAAGGCTAAAGAGGATTTCCCCGATCCCGATAGACCGGTGAATACTATTAGTCGATCTCGCGGAAGCTCTACAGAAATATTTTTCAAATTGTGCTCTTTTGCACCTTGGACTATGAGCTTCTCTGCCATACTCCAAGTGTAGTTTCACCAAGAAACATATTTCTCAAGAGCTCCACCGCTAATCAATAAGAGGCAAGTATCACTGAAGCCATTGTGACCAGAGCACCGAATAGCTGAGGCCGGGTTAGCCTCTCTTTAGCAAAAACAGACGCTAAAGTCGTGGTAGTGACGGGATAGAGCGCCCCGAGTGCACCGACAAGTGCAAGTTGACCAAGTTGCGAGGACGCCGCGAAAAGTGCGTTTGCGCCAATGTCCAGCAGCCCAACTAGCCCGAGGAAGAGCAGCGCAGTCCTATCCGCCTTGAGCTGCGGCTTTCGGATAACTGCCAGAACTAGTAGAATCATTATGTTGGTTACTCGCTGTACGACTAAAGTCGCCAGAATGCCATGCTGTGCCGACTGTGCTATCGCGGTAAAGACGAATCCAAATCCTACAGCAGATACTGCTGCGAGAGAAACAGACCTAATGTTAGCGTGCGCAAATCCTCTGATCCTGAGACCACTAACGATCGCTACCCCCACTACACAGCCCACAAGACCGACCAGCCTGATTGGTGAAATCCGCTCGCCAAGCAAGAGTCCAACTACCACTGGGACCGCCCCGGAAGTCGCAGATACCGGCCCCACAATACCCATTGGACCGATGGCGAGCGCTCGATAGTAAAGACCCAAAGCCAGCGGGCCCACGATTCCGGCCCCAACCGCCCAAAGCAAAGAACTGCTAATTGAGAAACCGCCAAGGAAGGCACTAACCACGAGCACCGCTACCATAGCCGTTCCTTGCGAATACAACACACTAGCGAAGGCCGATATTCGCCGCGATAGCATGCCTCCGCCAAAATCGGCACTGCCCCAAGCGACACTGGAAAGTACAGCCAAAAGGGCACCCAATGAAGACCTCCGAATTGCTCCAAAAGAAGCCCTAAAGAAAAATAAGAGAAAAATCTAAAATCCAGGCTAGCGAGACTTATGGGATTGTCTTTTCACGACGATCACTTTGTAAGTAACCGTCGTGTCACCTAGCAATTTCTATCGGTTAGCCAACCGATCCAGCCAAGACTACAATCAAGAAAGGAGGAAACCACATAACTGATGAACAGAACTCCATCGGAGGGCCACCACGGCGAAGAATCGAATCCGTCCCCAAGTCCAAGAAAACGTGGAGCCAGAAGGAAACTTAGGCTGCTACAGATGGTGATCGGGGTGATTCTGCTGCTAGTGGCGGCCGTAGGAATCGGCTACCCGCTGTACTGGAATCATAGATCCTCCACAGGTTCACAAATTATCCTGAACAAGCAGATACAGAATATAAAGAGGGTTCTCAATTCGCCCACGGGCAGCACCTGCATTGCCAAGCCGGGCCCGGGCATATTAGACATTCCTAAACTCGGTCTTTTCGCCTCCGTGGTGCAAGGGATCGGATCGGTTACCTTAGAAACCTCAATAGGTCACGACCCAAGCACTCCGTGGCCGAGCAAAACCGGTACCGGATTGCTTGCGGCGCACGACGTCAGTTTCTTCTCTCAAATCGACCATCTCAATATTGGTGACGAAATCAAATATGTGGTCCCGTGCGGGGTCATGATTTTTACGGTCACTGGCCATCAAGTCACCCATCCAGGAGCAATCTTCAAGTTCGGAGCTGTTGGCGGTATCGTCCTAGATACCTGCTGGCCAACAACGGCTCTGTTTTACACTCCTACTCGCTACATAGTGACAGCACAATATCTCAAAACGGTACCGGTATCCACTGAGAATCTAAAGCAACCCACAGAGTCAGCAATCACGATTCCAAATCTGGTGGTGCCGGCCCCGCCAGCCCTGATCCAGCAGGGAATCACCCTTTCGACGAACTCTCAGATTCTCGGCACGATGAGCTTTTCCGGCTCTCCAAGTTCTGCCTTTATACAGTCCCCTGCGACGCTTAATTTTGAAGCCACTGGGCTCAACCTGTGGTTTGCGATGCTACACTCGTTAGCTCAAAGCAGATCCGACTGGCTAAAATTGCTTGGTCCAGGCGTGACTTTCCCATCGC